>JACQFK010000054.1 GCA_016200125.1 Planctomycetota bacterium | reverse complement strand
CAGATGCAGGCGAACCTGAAGAAGCTGGGCATCAAGATGGAGATCCGAAAGCTGGAGTGGACGGCCTTCCTCGACAAGATCGAGAAGGGCGACTTCCAGGCCTGCCTCCTGGGCTGGGCCATGTCCAGCCCGCCCAGCCACCAGGACTGCTTCCAGATCTGGCACTCGTCGCAGATCGGCGAGAACGGCTCCAACCACGTCGCCTACACCAACAAGGAGGTCGACGAACTCCTGGGCAAGGTCCGCCGGGAGCTCGACGCGAAGAAGCGCCACGAGATGGAGTTCCGCATTCAGCAGATCCTCTTCGAGGACCAGCCCTACAACTGGATGTACATGGCGGCCGAGCATCGCGCCTACAACAAGAAGTGGCGCGGCGTGAAGTTCTGGGTCCCCCGTCCCGGACACAGCGTGAACGAGTGGTACCTGGGAGACTAGCGACGGCTAACGACAGGTGCGCGTCTATCTCCTCAAACGGCTGCTGCTGATCCCGGTCACCCTCCTGGGGATCACGCTCATCACGTTCCTCGTGATGAAGCTGGCCCCGGGAGACCCCGCCCAGGTCATGCGCGCCCAGGCGGCCGGCGGGAACATCCAGGCGACCGAGACCAACAAGAAATCCATGGAGCAGTGGCGCAAGGAGCGCCACCTGGACAAGCCCCTCATGACCCAGTACGGCTACTGGCTCTGGGACCTCGTCCGCTTCGACCTGGGCCGTTCCTTCCTCCCGCCCCGCGAAAGCGTCTCTAAAGTGATCTTCGAGCGGATGTGGATCACGATCATCCTGAATCTGATCGCGTTCGCGCTCATCTACACGATCGCGATCCCCGTGGGCATCATCGGCGCCGCCAAGCAGTTCACGATCTGGGACCGCCTCACGACCATCGTTCCCTTCATCCTGTATTCCCTCCCCTCCTTCTGGGTCGGCACCCTGATGATCGCCTACATGACCGGCAAGGCGTTTCCAACAACCTCCTACTATCCGAAGACCATCGCCGAAGTCGGATTCGGAACCTGGCTTCTCGAGTGGACCCGGCACCTGACGCTCCCCGTCGTGTGCGAGACCTATGCGGGCTTCGCCTTCCTGTCGCGCCAGATGCGCAGCTCCCTCCTGGAGCAGATCCGCCAGGATTTCGTCCGCACCGCGAGGGCCAAGGGGCTGTCGGAGCGCGTGGTCATTCTCCGCCACGCCACGCGGAACGCGCTGATTCCGGTCATCACGCTCTTCGGAAGCCTCCTGCCCTTCCTCCTGGCCGGCAGCGTGATCATCGAGTACCTGTTCAGCATCCCCGGGATGGGCCAGCTGTTCTTCGAATCGGTGCTGGAGCGCGACTATCACATGCTGATGGGCATCGAAACCGTGAGCGCCCTGCTCACCCTGCTGGGCATCCTGATCTCCGACCTCCTGTATGTCCTGGTGAATCCCACGATCAGCTATGAGTGAGCCGTTCGTCTACGGGAAGTCCTACGGCGAAGTCGTCATGCACGCCTTCCGGAAGAACGGAACGGCGAGGGTGGCGCTGTGGGTCTCGGTCGCCATGCTGGTCATCGCCGCGCTGACGCCGATCCTGTCCAACGACCGCCCCTTCTACTTCCGCGGGAAGATGCCCGGCGAGTACCGCAAGTCCTACAACCAGGTGACCCGGGGCGCGATGTTCCAGATCCTCGGACTTCCCGGCCGGCTCAAGGAGGAGACACGGAAGTTCCAGGAGAAGAAGGCCAGCGAGGCGGATCTCCTGCGGCGGATATCGGCCGAGGAGGCGAAGGCGCTCTATCCCGTCATCTCCCGGCTCCAGAAGCGCGCCAACGAGATGCCCGAGATCCGGGGCCGTTGGACCAGCCACGACGAGACGCTCGAGGAGATCATGGCCGAGATGACCCCCGGGGAGAAGCCGCCGCTCGAGGCGGCCGTCGCCCGGATCATCCGGGACCTTCCGTCTCTTTACGACGGCCTGCTCAAAGCCGCCCTGAACGGGGTGGTCCTCAAGCTTCACGAGATGGCCGATCAGCTGGAGCCCGCGGCGGCGGCCGGATCGCTGGCCTATGAAGCCCGCTACCGCGAGGCGGTCGGCGCCGACTTCCTCACCGCCAAGGAAAGCCGGGCGCCCCTGCTTCGGGCCGTTTCCGACGAGCTCAAGACGGTCCTCGACCCGGAGAAAGCGCTGCTCGTGTCCCGGATCCGCTTCCCCCTCCTGGATTCGCTCAGCGGCATGGACCTCTTCTTCATCCTGGTGACCCTGCTGGCCTTCGCCGTCTTCGGGCCGCTCACCTGGCTGAGGCTGAAGAGAATCGCGCCCATCGAGCGCCGCTGGTTCATCAGCTGGGTCATCGTCTTCGCACCCTCCCTCGTCGGAGCCGTCCTCTGGGAACTGGGGCACGACGTCAAGTTCCAGTCGGTCTCCTACAAGAAGGGAACCGAGGACAAGTCGATCGAGATGACCTCGTCCCTGTGGCCCCTCGTACGCTACCGCTACGACGAGGTGCCCGAGGTGCGGGGACAGGCGGACTTCCCCACGCCTCCGGACCGCGCCCATCCCCTGGGGACCGACTTCATGGGACGCGACCTCCTGTCCCGCATGCTCTGGGGATCGCGCATCTCGCTGTCCATCGGGTTCGTCTCGACGGCCATCGCGATCAGCATCGGCATCGTGCTGGGAGCTCTGGCTGGATACTACCGTGGCATCGTGGACATCGTCCTCTCCCGCGTCGTCGAGATCATGATCTGCTTCCCCAGCTTCTTCATCATCCTGGCGGTCGTCGCCTTCCTCCCGCCGAGCATCTTCTACGTGATGCTGGTGCTGGGCCTGTTCGGCTGGATGGGGATCGCACGGCTCCAGCGAGGCGAGTTCTTCCGGCTGATGAACCAGGATTTCGTCGTCGCCGCCCTGGCGCTCGGCGCCACGAACCGGCGGACGATGTTCCGCCATGTCCTCCCGAACGGCCTCGCCCCGGTGCTCGTCTCCGCCAGCTTCGGCATCGCGAGCGCGATGCTCACCGAGAGCGGCCTCAGCTTCCTCGGCTTCGGCGTCCAGGAGCCCGCGACGAGCTGGGGACAGATCCTCTATACCGGGCGCACCCAGCTCCAGCACTGGTGGACCTTCGTGATCCCGGGCGCGGCGATCTTCATCGCCGTGACCTGCTACAACCTCGTGGGCGACGGCATTCGCGACGCGGTCGACCCCAGACTGAAGACGTGAAATCAGAGACCTGATAGGATAGCGGACCGGGTGACAGCTTCGAACGGCGACGTCCTGATCGACATCCGCAACCTGCGGACCCACTTCTTCACCGACGACGGCGTCGTGAAGGCCGTGGACGGCGTCTCCTTCCCCATCTACAAGGGCAAGACCCTCGGCGTCGTCGGCGAGTCCGGCTGCGGCAAGTCCGTCACCGCCCTTTCCGCCATGCGCCTCATCGCGCCCCCCGGCCGCATCGTCGAGGGCGAGATCCTCTTCGACGGCAGGAACCTCGCCACCCTCCCCGAACCCGGGATGCGCTCCATCCGCGGGCGCGACATCTCCATGATCTTCCAGGAGCCGATGACCTCCCTCAACCCGGTCTTCACCATCGGGTTCCAGATCGCCGAAGCCGTCATGCTCCACCTGAAGAAGAACAAGGCCGAGGCGCGCGAGCACACGATCAAGATGCTCGACAAGGTCCGCATCCCCTCGGCGTCCACCCGGATCGACGAGTACCCGCACCAGATGTCGGGCGGCATGCGGCAGCGCGTCATGATCGCCATGGCCCTCGCCTGCAATCCGAAGCTCCTCATCGCCGACGAGCCCTCCACCGCCCTCGACGTCACCATCCAGGCGCAGATCCTCGATCTCATGCGCGACCTCCAGAAGGAGTTCGGCATGTCGATCATGATCATCACCCACGACCTGGGCGTCGTCGCCGAGCTCGCGGACCATGTGGCCGTCATGTACGCGTCGAAGGTCGTCGAATTCGCGACGGTGAGGGAGCTCTTCTCGCACCCGCTGCATCTCTACACGCTCGGGCTCCTCAAGTCGCGCCCCTCGCTCGCCACGAAGAAGGGGGAGCGGCTCAACGTGATCCAGGGCTCCGTGCCCAACCCGCTGCATTTCCCGCCGGGATGCAAGTTCCATCCCCGCTGCCCCCAGGTCGTCGAGAAGTGCAGAAGCGTCGAGCCCGCCCTCCGGGAGCTGCGTCCGGGCCACTGGGTGGCCTGCGACGTGGTCAGCTGACATGAAAATAAGAAATCCGAAATCCGAAATCCGAAAACACCGGATCCCGAACCGTGTCGGCGGGACGATGGAGTGGTTAGGGACTACCGGTTACGGGTTACCTTGACCTATGGCTCCGCTCATCGAAGTCCGGCACCTGAAGAAGTACTTCCCCGTGAAGAAGGGGGTCTTCTCGCGCGTCGTCGCCCAGGTCCGGGCGGTCGACGACATCTCCTTCCAGATCGCGCCCGTGGAGACCCTCGGGCTCGTCGGCGAAAGCGGCTGCGGGAAGACCACCGCGGGACGTTCGCTGCTCCGGCTCATCGAGCCGACCTCGGGCGAGGTCCTCTACAACGGCGCCAACCTGCTCGCCCTGCATCCCCACGAGATGCGGCAGCACCGACGCGACCTCCAGATCATCTTCCAGGATCCCTACAGCTCGCTCAACCCGCGCATGACGGTCGGGGCGATCGTCTCCGAGGGCCTCACGGTGCACGGCATCGGCGAAAAGTCCCAGCGGATCGAGAAGGTCAAGGAGACGCTCCAGCAGGTCGGCCTCGACCCGGGCTGCATCAACCGCTACCCGCACGAGTTCTCGGGCGGCCAGCGCCAGCGCATCGGCCTCGCCCGCGCGCTGATCCTGAACCCGAAGTTCATCGTCTGCGACGAGCCCGTCTCGGCGCTCGACGTCTCCGTCCAGTCCCAGGTGGTGAACCTGCTCGTCGACCTGAAGGAGAAGTACGGCATCGCCTACCTCTTCATCTCGCACGACCTCTCGGTGGTCCAGTACATCAGCGACCGCGTCGCGGTGATGTACCTCGGGGAGATCGTGGAGACCGCGAAGAGCGAGGAGCTCTATCATCGGCCGCTCCACCCCTACACCCAGGCGCTGCTCTCGGCCGTGCCGGTGCCCGACCCCGACCGCAAGCGGACCCGCATCATCCTGCAGGGCGACGTCCCCTCGCCGCTCAACCCGCCGCCCGGCTGCCGCTTCCATCCGCGCTGCCCCGTCGCGATCCAGGGCCTCTGCAACACCCAGACGCCGAAGATGGCCGACTACGGCGGCCACCAGGCGGCCTGCCACGTGGTCGAGAAGCAGATGGCGGGCAGCGCGAGCCCTTAGCCCCGGGGTACACTGTCTGCATGGAAGCGCCTGCGGGCCCCTCTGAAGAGATCCGGCTCCGCCTCCCCTGGCCCCGCCTGCCCGCGCCGATCTTCCTGCTCTTCGCGCTGACCCTGGGCCTTTCGATGGCCCGGGACCTGCCCCACCCCGGAGTGCTCTTCTGGATGGCGCTTGCGCTGGCGCTCGGATACGCCGGAGTCGCCTTCCTCTTCAACCATACCCGGATCGAGCTGGGCCGCGGGGCCCTCACCGCGAACTCGCGGCCCCTTCCCTGGATCCGGGTGCGGGTCGCGGCGGACGACCTGTCGGGATTCCGGATCGACACCAACACCGGCGACGGCGAAGCGATGGACTGGAACCTCGTCGTCGTCCTCCGGAGCGGAGGGAGCCGCAGACTGCACCGGAGCCACGACCATGCCGCGCTGGAATCCGCCCGCCGCACCCTGTCCAGTGCCGCCGGGTTACAATGAGTCCATGAGCGCCTGCGCCCTCCTGCTGCTCGCCGCGCTCCAGGCCGATCCCAAGGATTATCTCGACCCCAAGTCAGATCATACCGCTGTTTTCCGCGCCCTTTGCGATCAGGGAGACAAGGCGACGGCGGAGCTGGACCGCGCCGCCGGCGATCCGGCGCTGCGCTGGTGGGTGGAGTCCGTCCGCGAGGAGCTCCGCGCCCGCCGCGAGCGCCCCAGCGTCTGGAACCCCAAGCCGGTCTCCCTCTCTTTCACCAACGCGCCGCTCGCCAAGGTTCTCGACAAGCTGGACGTGAAGGCATCGGGAAAGCAGGCGGAGAAATTGATCTCCCTCGAGCTGAAGGAAGCGACCTCCCATGAAGCCTTCCGGGAGGCGCTGGGCGCCGCCGGGTTGGAAGGGTTCTTCTTCCTGAGCGGGCGTCGCCGCAGCGAAGCCTCGCTGATGCTCACGGAGAAACACCATGAGCCCCTGGCGGCATTCCGGAGTCCGCACTATGACGCGGAAATCCGCGGGGCGGCCGAGGTCCTCCATGTCGATTTCAAGGGTCCGGCCCAGCATCTGCTCCGGGGCCGGGGCGAGCGGATGGAGAGCGCACCCGCCCCGAAGGAGGGATCGGATCGGGAGTCCGTCCGGTATTACACGCTGAGCTCGCTGCAGGTGCAGCTCGAGGCCTACGTCCGACTCTCCAAGGGACTGCCCGATCGGCTCTCCCTCGTCCGCGGCCACGCCGTGATCCTGAGCTGCGAAGGCTCGGAGAAGCTGACGTTGTCCGGAATTCTGAAGAACCCGAAACAGAGCGCCGAGACCCCGGAGGCGCGCGTCACCGTGACCCTCGACGACGTCGATCCCGAATGGGTTCTCACGGTGGAGATCGAGCCGCGGAATCCCGAGTGGAAAGGACTCGGATTGGGCGGAGACTCCGGGGACATCGCCCTGGTGGACGGCCTCGGCCGGAAGCTGCAGGGAGGCGGAAGCGATTCCCAGGGCCATCACACCTACCATTTCACCATCACCAAGTCCGCGGACCGCATCCCCGAGACCGTCCACGTGCCGGTGAGATCGGGGATCTTCGCGCGCAAGGCCTTCTTCGAGTTCAGGGACCTGAGGATCCAATGAAACGCGCCGCCATGATCCTGATCCTCTTCGCCCAGCAGGACGAGTTCGACCGGCTCGTGGAGCGGCTGGGCGCCGACGAAGTCGAAGCGCGGCAGAAGGCCGCGAAGGACCTCGTCGACCTCGGGCAGAGCGTCCTGCCGCGGATCCGGGAGCGGCTCAACCGGACGGACGACGCGGAGGTCCGGGCCCAGCTCAAGGGCGTCATCCTGGAACTGGAGCGGCTCGACCGTGTCGGCCGCTACCGGCCCAATCTCCGGCCCCTGACGATCCAGGGTCCTCCCCGTGGATTCCGCGACACGGTCGAGGCCGCCGCGTCGGCCGCAGCGGTTCCTCTCGATCTGAAGGTCGATCTCCCCGGAACGACCGCCCTGACCTTCGACCGCGTCCCCTTCTGGGAGGCCCTGGAGAAGCTCCGTCACGAGCGTGAGGGCTTCCGTTTCGATTTCGAAGGGGACGGAGACGACCTTCGCCTCATCATCGGGAAGCATTCTGATCGGGAGTATCCCCGTGTTTCCGCCGGACCCTTCCTCCTGGAAATCCGGAGCGCAAACGTCACGCGCTGGCTCTTCAAAGGGACGGAACCCGGCTGGACCTCGCTGGACCTCCGGACCCACCGCCTGCCCGGGGGACAGCCCCTGGAGGCGACGATGAGGATCAAGTCGGTCAAGGACGACCTCGGAACGGAGTACGTCGGCGGTCTCAAGGACGCCGACGAACTCTACCTCTCGTCGACCTCCAGGCTCCTGCAGCTGCCCTCCGTCGTTCCCGGGAAGGCGAAAGAGCTGAGCTTGCGAGGCGAGGTGGTCACGACGCATCCCAAGGACGTGCGCGGGCTCCGGATCGAAAACCCGGCGGGCGTTCTTCCCAAGGAAGCCGCCGCCGGAGAGTACAAAGTGACGATGACCGATCTGCGCGAATCCTCCAGCGGCATCTCGCTCTATTTCTGGATCGACATCCGGGGAGTGAAGCCGGACCAGGCCATGGCGAGAAGCGACGATCTGATGTTCGTCCTGGTGAGGAAGGACGGGCGCCGCCAGGGCTTCAACGGATACCACAAGGAAGTTAAATCCGACCGGCTCTGGCTCAAACTCACGACGACGGGCGTCCGCGCGAAGGACGTCGCCGCCTTCGAAGCCGTGGAGCTGATCGACCGGGAGGAGAAGGTCTACCCCTTCGTTTTCGAGCGGATCCCGCTCGACTGACCTGGCCGGATCCGCAACCCCTCAGCGCGGCTTGTAGGTCCAGCGGGTGGTGGAGTCCGTCATGTTGCGGAAGGAGGCGATCGAGCTCATCGTCGAGTCGAAGCCGCCCTTGATCATCGCGGACGACAGGTTGAAGTTCGACGTCAGCTTCGCCTGAAGCGCCGCCGCGGCCTCGGCGGTCCCCCCGGCGGCGGCACCCCCCGCGTCGGTCTTCGTTTTGGCGAAGGAGGCCCGCATCTCCTTGATCACGTCGAACTGCGCGAAACCCTTCTTGATCTCGTCGCGCTCCGCCTCCGACATCTCCCGCCACCCGGCCCGCGTCGCCGACCAGGTCAGCGGCATCGTCTCGAAGACCTTCCGCACCTTGGCGTCCAGCGCGGACCATCCCTCCGCCAGCTTCTTCGCCCAGGTCTCCTTGTCGGCGGCCGAGGGGCTCGCCTGCACGCCCTCGAGCTGGCCCGCGATGAAGTAGAAGAGCTCCAGCGCGCTGTCCGCCTGCTGGCGCGTCAGCGGCGGATCCCCCGCCGCGATCGGCTTGTGCGCCGCCTCGTAGATCTCGACCGCCAGCTTCGAGCAGCGGTCGCTCTCCTTGCGCATGTTCTCGACGAACTCCTTCTCCACCTGCTTGCGAACCACGTCGCGCTGCTCCTCCGCCATCTTTGTCAGGGACGCCTGGAACTCCATGATCTGCGCGACGCTCTGGAGCGTCTCCGCGTCCTTCTTCTTCCAGCCGTCGACGATCTCGTCGCGGAAGATCCGGCGCTGGTCGGCCGTGAAGGGGGCGTCGAGCAGCCACTGGAGGCAGTCGATGGTCTCCTCCAGGTCGTAGTGGGTCAGCGCGGGATCGCCCGGCACCACGACCTCGGCGTGCGCCAGTCGGCAGGCCGAGACGAAGCCCGAGACCGCCTTGGGATCCAGGTTCTCGGGCTTGTTGGCGAGAAACTCGATCGCCACGCTCTTCTTTCCGGACTGGAGCAGGTAGACCTGGGCCAGGAGGACGAGGCCGTTGTCGCCGAGCAGCAGGTAGGGGCGCCGGACGGCCTGGTAGCCCGCCGGGTGCTTCTGCGCCACGGGAGGATCCAGCGGCTGCAGCTTCCAGGTTTTCGCCAGCAGTTCCGCGTGCGCCGCCAGCGATGCTTCCGGGGTCGCTTTCGCCTCGACCGTCGGCCAGATGCTGATGGCGTACTTCCGCGCGGCCGGATCCGCCGGGTTCAGAGCCGTGAAATCGCTGAGCTCCTGCCGCTGCCAGCCTGCCGGCATCCTGAAGAGGACCGTGCCCGCCCGCGAGGCGGGCGCGTCGGCCTGGGATTCCGCGGACCCTGACAACCCCAGTACCGCGAGGACGGCGATGGCAATCCGTTTCATAGATTCCTCCCCCTGTCCCTATCCTACCTGCCGTCGCAGGCAAGCGCCACGACTCGTCGCAGGGTGACCGACCTACTCCCGCTTGAACCAGGTGCCGTTCAGCAGGATGAACTCGACGCTGGGATCGCCCGCCTTGGGAAGGACCAGGAAGGACACCCGCTTCGATCCGGTCTTGTCGTAATGCAGCGTGATCGTATTGTTCACGATCTCGAAGGTCCCCGTCGTTCCCTTCATGGCGCGAGCCTCGACCGGGTCGATGAACGCCGCCCCGCCGCCTCGGTCGTCGAAGCTGCCGTCGGCCTTGAACACGATCGTCTGCGTCTCGGGATTCCCCCCGTGCAGCACGAAGCGGCCGTCCAGCCTCAGTCCGGTCGACGGCGGGATCCGAAGGAACTGGGCGTTCTCAGCCGTGCGGTAGGACCCGTCGGCCTGCGCCTTGAGCGTGTCGACCCGCGCGCCCGCGCGCAGCGTCAGCACGCCGTCCTTGGTCTCATGGGTCCCGATCGGCTTCGCCGCCGCGGCGTCGAGTCCGTCCAGCCCGCCCGCGGGCAGGCGATCCAGCCAGCCGCCGTCCCGGAAGAGCACGTAGACGCTGGTTTTCCCCTCCGACTTGCCGTAGCCCATCGACATCAGGAGGTCGTAGTTCGCCGGCTCGAGGTTGCGGAAGCGCAGTCCCTTGAGGAGGGCGCCGTAGGCCTCGCTGTAGCGCTGGAAGACGTGATCCTCCGCGGTGAGCGCGAGGACGGGCTGGAAACGGTCGCCCGCCTTGAACACCGCGACCGTGGCGATCAGCCGGTTGTCGTCGGCGTCGTCCATCAGCCCCACGCTGAGCAGCCCGTCGACCCCGCCGTCGGTCTTGACCTCCTTCTCGGGCGCCTTCTTCGCGAGCTTGCGCGTCCCGAGCACCTGCTTCCAGGTCTTCTCGAAGCCCGCCGCCAGGTTCACGTCCGCCTTCGAGGCCGGCGGCAGGATCACGACGTAGGACTCCTCCTTCTTGAGGTCGCCCGGACGCAGGAAGAGCCCCTCCTCCTTGCCGACGACCTTCCAGCCCTCCGGCAGGCGCACGACGACATTGCCGTAGGTCACGGTCTCTTCGGCTTGCAGGGCGAGGAGAAGGACGAGCGAGGCGATCATGGCCGGTCAGCGGACGAAAGTGACGGTCGTCTTGAAGGTCTGCTCCGCGGGCTTCTCGCGGTCGGTGACCTGGATCTTGAGCTCGATCTCCACCGCGCGGGGCAGGCCCTTCTGCGTCTTCGAGTTCCAGTCGTCACGCCACTTGTCGCCCTCCCTGAAGCGGAGGCTGAAGGAGCGCACGCGGTCGTAGAGCTCGGTGAGCCGGCCGCCCTTGAGCGGCTCGGCGTCGATGAAGTAGTCCTCCCGGCGGTACAGGATCGCCAGGCCGGGATCCTTCCTCGACTCCAGCAGCTGGTAGCCGACCTCGTTCACGCTGTGGAAGCGCGGGGCCTCGATCTCGTTCTCCGGCCCGTAGGCCATGACGCCCGAGACGAAGTCGATGCGGTCCCGGTTGTTCCCCGCGCCCGCCCGCTTGGAGGCGACGAAGAACTCGCCCTCCTTGGGCAGGAAGGCGGCCTCGAGGTCCGCCCGGATCTGGGTGAGGATCGCCGGCCCGATTTCGCTCGTGGCGGTGATCTCCTCGACCCGGCGCGCCGCCGAGACCGTCGACACGACGACGCCGTAGATGATCGACATCATGATCGCGAGAATCAGGACGGCGAGCATGAGCTCGACCAGGGTGAATCCGCGGCGGGCTTTCACTTCTTCCCCCCTCCGCCGGGATCGGACGCTCCGCCGGGGGTCGGCGGCTTGGTCTCCTCCGGGGGCGCGGGAGCGGCCGGCTTCAACTCCTGGATCGGGAACTGCGCCTCGAGGACGATCGGCTCCTCGCCGCCCGGGGCGCGCACCGCGAGCGTCAGCCGGAGCAGCTCCCGCGGCTTCTTGTCGTCTTTCTTGGGGTCCTTCGGATCGCTGAGATCAATCGGCTCCCGCACGATTTGGTAGTCCCAGTAGAACTCGGAGTAGGCCGGATCGACATCGGAGAAGTCGCCGTTGGACTGCAGCCCCGTGCCCGTCCAGAGCGCCGGATCGAGCTCCAGCTCCGCCATCTTCTGGGAGGTGAGGATCCAGGCGGTCCGGAGATCGCGGGCCCGGGCGGCGTCACGGACGATCTCCAGGCGCTGCTGGAGCAGCACGACCGCAGTGATGCCGATGATCGCCATGGCGATCATGACTTCCACGAGGGTAAACCCTGAGGAATTGCGGATTGCAGAGGGGTTCCCCCCTCCTTCCCCCCCGAGGGGGGGCAGGGGGGCGTTTCTAATCCGCAATCCGAAATCCGAAATCTTCAATGGCCTAGGTCCCCTTGTCTTCAAGCAGCTCATCGGCGTCCTGATGGTCGTCCAGAAACCAGATCATCCCGGTGAATCCGTTCATCTTGACGGCGATCACCGCGTCCTCGGCATTGATCAGATTGAAGATCGCGTGCGCGGACGCGCCGAAGGCCGAGAGGCGGAGCCGCACCTTCCCGCTGGTCGATTTCTCCTTGTCGCCGAAGATGGCGTCGACGAAATGGACGCCGTCGGGCAGCTGGCGGACGAACACGGGTTCGTACTGCAGCGGGCGGCTCTCGACCGGCCGCGGGTCGCCGGGCTCCTCGGGCTTCGGGAACGGCGCGAGCAGCCAGAAGCGGCCCTGGGAGAGGTCGGCCTCGAAGTAGACGTCCTTGCCCTGCGCCGCCGCCCGCGCCTTCCCCTGCTTCAGCACCATGGCGAGATCGCGCGCGGCCCCCCGGAGCCGGTACTTCGGGATCATGAGGTCGAGCCGGGTCGCGGTGAGACCGACGATGACGCCGATGATGACCACCACGAGCATGAGCTCGATGAGGGTGAACCCCGGCCGCGACCGAGGGGGGATCAATGCTTGTTCGCGTCGCTGTTCCACAGGTCCTCGTCGAAGCCTTCGCCGCCCTCGCGGCCGTCGGCGCCCAGCGAGATGACGTCGTAGGGCTGCCCCTTCGTGCCGGGCTTGCGGTAGATGAAGTCGCGGTCCCAGGCGTCCCTCGGGAACTTCTTCAGGAAGCCGCCCGCATGCCACTTCTTGGGATCCACGTCGGGGGGCATCGTCAGCAGGTCCTCGAGCCGCTCGGGATACTTGTTCAGCTCCAGCTTGAACATGTCCAGCGCCTCGCCGACCTGCGCGATCATGGCCTTGGTCGCCTCGACCTTCGCCTTCTCGGCGCGGCTGGAGAGCTGCTTGATGACCAGGCCCGCCACGATCCCGATGATGACGATGACCACCATCATCTCGATCAGCGTGAATCCCGAGTCCGCGGAGCGCCGGAGCGGCTTCTTCACGAGTACTCTCCTAGATATTGGACATTTCGAGGATCGGGAGCAGGATGGCCAGCACGATGAACCCGACCACGATCGACATCACCACGATCATCAGGGGCTCCAGGAGCGACGTCAGCTTCTGGGCGGCGACGTCGACCTCCTCATCATACGCCTGCGCGGTCTTCTTGAGAAGCTCCTCCAGGCGGCCGGACTCTTCGCCGACGCCGATCATGTAGCCCACGACGGGCGGGAAGACCTTGCTCTGCTTGAGCGGCGTGGCGATGTCCGCCCCTTCGGCGATCTTCTGGCGGACCATGTCGAGCGTCTCCCCGAGGAGCTCGTTGTCCACGACCTTGCGGACCACGCCCATGGCCTCGAGGACCGGCAGGCCGCTCTCGAGCAGCGTCGCGAAGGTGATCGCGAAGCGCGAGATCGACGACTTCTTCATGAGGTTCCCCAGCACGGGGATCTTGAGCTTCATCGTGTCGATCCAGAGCCGCCCGGCGCGCGTCGTCCGCGCGTGGGCGTAGAGGACCGCCAGTCCCACGCCGGCCGCCAGCAGGGCCCACCAGTACTTCCCCATGAAGCTCGAGAGGGCGAGCAGGATCTCCGTGGGCAGGGGCAGGCCGGCCTTGCCCTGTTTCTGGATGACCTCCATGATCTTCGGCACCACGTAGGTGAGCAGGATCACGACGACGCCCGCGCCGATCATCAGCATGATAATGGGATAGGTCAGCGCGGCCATGACCTTGGCGCGTGTCCGGTTCTGGGCGTGCATGTAGTCCGCCACGCGGAACAGCACCTTGTCGAGGTTGCCGCCCGCCTCGCCCGCGCGGACCATGTTCACGCAGAGCTCGCTGAAGTAGATCGAGTGGGCTCCCATCGCGTCGGACAGCGAGCCGCCCTGCGACACCTTCTCTCGCACGTCCATCAGCGCCGCCTTCAGGTCGCGGTACTCGACCTGGTCGATCATCGCCGTGATGGCGCCGATCATGGGGATGCCGGAGCCCAGCAACGTGGCCAGCTGTCGGGTGAGCATCGCCACCTGCTCGGGCCGGCGCCGGGCGAAGAACTTGAAGCGCCGCTTCCGGACGCCCGGCTTCTCGTCGCCGCCGCCCAGCGTCTGGAGATCCGTGACGTGGAGCCGCCGGTT
>JACQFK010000511.1 GCA_016200125.1 Planctomycetota bacterium | reverse complement strand
GCGTCGCACGTCGACACCTTCGATCCGAAGCCGCGGCTCGCGAAGGACGCGGGCAAGCCGATGCCGCTGCCGGTGCTCCGGACTCAGTTCAACCAGAACGGCGCGCTCATGCCCTCCCCCTGGGAGTTCCGGAAGCGCGGCCGCAGCGGCCTCGAGGTCAGCGACCTCCTCCCGGAGCTCGGCTCCTGCGCCGACGACCTCTGCGTCGTGCGGTCGATGACCTCGAAGTTCAGCGAGCACGCGCAGGGCAACCTGTTCATGCACACGGGATTCCCCTTCATCGGCTACCCGAGCGCGGGGGCCTGGACGAGCTACGGGCTGGGCAGCGAGTCGCGGAATCTGCCGGGCTACGTCGTGCTCAGGTCCGGCGACGCGGCGGTCCCGCACGGGGGCGTGGGCATCTTCGGGAGCGGCTTCCTCCCCGCGATGCACCAGGCGTCGCTCCTGAGCGTCGACAAGCCGGAGCCGCTCGCCAACGTGAAGCCGCGCGAGGAGGCGGAGGCCCAGCGGAAGCGGCTGGACCTGATCGGCGCGCTGGACCGGGGCTTCGCCGGGGAGCACGGGCCCGATCCGCACGTCGAGGCGGCGATCGCCAACTACGAGCTCGCGTGGCGGATGCAGTCCGCCGTGCCGGAGCTCTGCGACCTCCGCGGAGAGGAGCCCTCGATGCGGGCGCTCTACGGGCTCGACGATCCCGAGCCCAAGACGGCCGCCTACGCCCGGCAGTGCCTCACGGCGCGGCGCCTGATCGAGCGCGGCGTGCGCTTCGTCGAGCTCTCCTGCCTCACCTACAACATCGGCGCAGGCAACGCGCCCAATCCCTGGGACCAGCACAGCGACCTGAAGAACGGCCACGGGAAGCAGGGGCACCAGATCGACCGCCCGATCGCCGGCCTGCTCAAGGACCTGAAGGCGCGCGGCCTGCTCGAGACGACGCTGGTGCTCTGGATGGGCGAGTTCGGCCGGACGCCCTTCTCGCAGGGGAGCAACGGACGGGACCACAATCCCTACGGCTTCTCCGTCTGGCTGGCCGGCGGCGGCGTGAAGGGCGGCTTCGCCTACGGGGCCACCGACGAGTTCGGCTACCACGCGGTCGAGCAGACCTGCACGATGTACGACCTCTGGGCGACGGTGCTCCACCTGCTCGGGCTCGACCACGAGGCGCTGACCTACCGCTTCGGCGGCCGCGACCTCCGACTCACCGACGTCCACGGCCGGGTGCTGCGCGAGCTGATCGCCTGAGGACGCCAATCCCCCGGCTCCGGCGTATAATAGTCCCACATGATTGGAGCCAGGAGGACTCTCATGCGATCCGCACCCGTGATGCTCATTCTGCTCGGCCTGTCCGTGTCGGCTCAAGACAAGAAGCCCGTCAGCTTCAAGGAAGACATCCAGCCGATCTTCAAGGCGAGCTGCCTCTCCTGCCACAAGCCCGACAAGAAGAAGGGCAAGCTCGACATGTCGACCTATGCCGACCTGATGAAGGGCGGCAAGCAGGGTTCCCCGGTCAAGCCCGGCGACCCCACCAAGAGCCTCCTCGTCGAGGTGGTTTCGGGCGACAATCCCGAGATGCCCGAGAAGGGCGAGAACCTCAAGCCCGAGCAGGTCGAGCTCATCGCCCGCTGGATCAAGGAAGGCGCGAAGCAGAACTGAGCCGGCGGAGCTTCCGGGCGAGCCTCACGGCTTCCTTCCATCCGGGGTACCGTCGCGCCAAGCCGGCCGCGGCTTTCGCGTCCTTCTCCACCCGCGCCAGCTGATAGCGCACCAGGAGTTCGGGACGCCTGCGGCTCCAGCGAACCTCTGCAGGCGAATTGTAAGTAGCCGATGGGCGGGGCAGGCGCGCGTCGAGACTGGGATGACTCGACCAGAATCCGCAAGCCCATCGGCTCTTCATACTCAGGAGGATCCTCCACCAGGAGGAGGTCCGAAAAAGGGGTTGGGGGAGAAAGAACCCATCGGCGCCCTCCATTTCGACGGGTCCCTTGGATGCGGCAATGCGCCTCCACTCGTGGAGTACCCGTTCGCAGTCTCCCAAGGCGCCCAGAACCCTGGCCCTCGCTTGAATCTCCTTCACGGAATGCGCGGCGCGAAGGACATGCAATGCCGCCTTGAACCGCTGACGAGCGAGCAGTTCCGACGATTGCCAGATTCTGTTCCTGCGAGGATAGACTGCTCTGCTCCCGCACTCCTCGACCCCCTCGAGATCATCGCGCGCATAAACATCTTCAGGATCCATCTTCACGGCGCGTCGGAGAGCGAGAAGAGCCTTTCTCGACGCTCCCAATCTCTCGTACATGCAACCGATCTCCCGCCAGGCCGCAGCCTCCGAGGGATCGGCCTTCAATGATTGTCGATAGGAGCGAATCGCCGCCAGAGGAGCATGATTGAAATCATGAACGTCGCGGAGCCGGTAGAATGCGGTGGAGACCAGCCTCCGGTCTCCCTGACCGCGGGACGACTTGAGACGACTGATCGAGGGGCGCAACACGTCCATCATCCAGCGATAGCCCCGGCCATAGACATACGGAATCCCGAGGCGGCTGCAGCGGATCAGGATCTTCCGTGCCTCGGACTTTGAAATCCCTTTCACGGCGTCCAACTATATCCTTGATTCTTGATTCTTGATTCCTCATTCTTGAGCTCCATGCAGCGACGCAAGCTTCTCATCGGCAACGAATGGGTCGACGCTCCGGAGACGATCACGGTCCGCAGCCCCCACACGGGCGAGATCGTCGGCGAGGTCGCCAAGGCCGGGCCCGCCGAGATGGAGCGCGCGGTCCAGGCCGCGGTCCGCGGCTTCGAGGAGACGCGCAAGCTCTCGTCGGTCCGGCGCAGCGAGATCCTCCAGCGCGCCGCCGCCGGGCTCGCCCGCCGCAAGGAGGAGATCGCCCGCGCCATCACCCTCGAGAACGCGAAGACGATCAAGCTGTCGCGCGCCGAGGTCGACCGCGGGGTCGCGACCTTCACCATCGCGAGCGAGGAGGCCAAGCGGATCGGCGGGGAGGTGCTGCCGCTCGACCTCAACGCCCAGTCCGAGGGCCGCCTGGGGCTGACGCGCCGCTTCCCCCTCGGGCCGATCTTCGGCATCGCCCCCTTCAACTTCCCGCTCAACCTCGTCTCCCACAAGGTCGCCCCCTCGATGGCGGCGGGCAACACGATCGTCCTCAAGCCCGCGAGCGCGACGCCGCTGTCCGCGCTCTTCCTCGGCGAGGTGCTGCTCGAGGCGGGGATGCCCGCCGGCATGGTGAACGTCACGCCCTGCGGCGCCGATCTCGCCGACCGGCTCGTCGCCGACGACCGCTTCAAGCTGGTGACCTTCACGGGAAGCCCCTCCGTGGGCTGGGAGCTGAAGAAGAAGGCGGGGCGCAAGCGCGTCGTCCTCGAGCTCGGCGGCAACGCGGCGCTCATCGTGCACGACGACGCGGACCTCGACCTCGCCGTCGAGCGCGCCGTCGCGGGCTCCTTCGCCTATGCGGGCCAGGTCTGCATCTCGGTCCAGCGCATCTACCTGCAGGAGAAGATCGCCGACGCCTTCACGCAGAAGTTCCTGGAGCGGACGAAGAAGCTCGTGATGGGCGACCCGCTCGACGAGAAGACGGATCTCGGGCCGATGATCGACGAGAAGGCGGTGGAGCGGACCCAGGCCTGGGTCGACGAGGCGGCGAAGGGCGGCGCCAAGGTGCTCTGCGGGGGAAAGCGGGAGGGCCGCTTCTTCCCGCCCACCGTGATCGCCGACGTGAAGCCCGAGATGAAGGTCCACTGCAACGAGGCGTTCGCGCCGACGGTGAACCTCTACCGCTACCGCGACTTCAGCGCCGCGCTCGATTCGGTGAACGATTCGGACTTCGGCCTGCAGGCGGGCGTCTTCGCGCGCGACATCGGCCGCGTCTTCCAGGCCTTCGAGACGCTCGAGGTGGGCGGCGTCATCGTCAACGACGTGCCCAGCTGGCGCGTCGACAGCATGCCCTACGGCGGCGAAAAGGATTCCGGCCAGGGCCGGGAGGGCGTGCGCTACGCGATCGAGGAGATGACGCAGCTCCGGCTCCTCGCGCTGAATCTCAAATGACCGTCGAGATCCTCGAGTTCGAGAGCCGGGTCCTGAAGGGCAATCCGCTGGGCGATCCTCACCTGCGGAGGACGCCGGTCTATCTTCCGCCCTCCTACCCCTCGGGCCGCTACCCGGTCATCTACATGCTGACGGGCTTTACCGGGTTCGGGGAGCTGCTGATCCAGCGCGGGGCCTGGAGCGAGTCGCTGCCCGAGCGGCTCGACCGGCTGATCCGCACGAGGAAGATGAGCGGGGCGATCGTCGTGATGCCCGACTGCTTCACGCGGCTGGGCGGCTCGCAATACCTGAACTCCTCCGCGACCGGCCGCTACGAGGACCACATCGTGCGCGAGCTCGTCCCGCACATCGACCGGCGCTACCGGACGAACGGCCGCCGGGCGGTCTTGGGCAAGTCGAGCGGGGGCTACGGCGCGATGGTCCTGGGCATGCGGCATCCCGACCTGTTCCACGCGCTCGCCTGCCATTCCGGGGACATGTACTTCGAGTACTGCTACCAGGCCGACTTCCCCAAGGCGGCGGATATCCTGCGCAAGTGCGGAGGGGCAGCGAAGTTCCTCAAGGCCTGGGAGAAGATGCCCAAGCGGCTGGCGGGCAACCTCCATGCGGCGGTCAACACGATCGCGATGGCGGCCTGCTACTCGCCGCGGGGGAAATCGTTCGATCTCCCCTTCGAGGTGGAGACGGGCGAGATCCGACCCGCCGTCTGGAAACGATGGAAGTCCTGGGATCCCATCGAGATGCTCGACCGCCACGCGCGGGACCTGAAGAAGCTGGATTGCGTGTTCGTGGACTGCGGGACCCGGGACCAGTTCGCCCTTCACCATGGGGCGCGGATCTTCGCGGCGAAGGCCCGCCGCCTGGGGGTCCGCCTGGTCCTCGAGGAGTTCGACGACGACCACTCCTCAATCTCCTACAGCTACGACCGCTCCCTCCCCCTCCTACATCGCTATCTTGCAGCGAAACAAACGGTTTGATTCGTTGCAGTTTGAGAAAACAGACCGGCTGCTTTCTCTGGGAATATCCTTGCGTTCGCCGATTGTTTAGGTTATAACGTTACTAACGAGTATGGGAAATAGAGAGAAACTCCTGGAGGCGGCCACGGCCATCCTCGGCCGCCACGGATACCAGGCCACGAGCGTCGACGAGATCCTCGAAGCCGCCCGGGTGGCCCCCTCGAATTTCTACTACCACTTCGACTCCAAGGAGGAGCTCGCCATCGAGGTCCTCGAGGGCTACTTCGAAAAGTCGCGCCAGGAGATGGCCCCCATCTTCATGAACCGCTCCATCAGCGCGACGCAAAAGCTGGAACGACTCCACGAGGCCGTCGTCAAAAAGGTGACGGCCAGCGGCTGCTGCGGCGGCTGCCCGATGGGCAACCTGGCGCAGGAGCTCTCGGACACCCACCCGGAATTCCAGGTGCGCCTGGCCCGCTACTTCGACGAGTGCGTCGAGGCGATCGCCGGCGTCGTGAAGGACGGCGTCAAGGCCGGCGAGT
>JACQFK010000492.1 GCA_016200125.1 Planctomycetota bacterium | reverse complement strand
GTGGCGGCCTGCCGCGCCCCGGCGGCCGCGAGCTCCGCGGCATTGGAGGGATCGCGGTTCCAGACCGTGACGCGATGGCCGGCGTCGACGAGCCGGCGCGCCATGGCGCGGCCCATGAGCCCCAGCCCGATGACCCCGATGCTGCGCGGCATGCGGCCTCCGGAGAAAAAAAAGCGGCCCCGGCCTTCCGGCCGGAGCCGCTTCAGGATACGCGATGAGGGGCGTCTACGCCATGACCGCCCGGATGGGCGCGCCCTTGACGTCCTTGTAGGCGTACGGGATGCGCCGGCCTTCGACCATGTAGCTCTTCTTCGCGTCGATGCCGCAGAGCGAGAAGATCGTGTGCCACACGTCGCCGACCGTGGTCTGGTCCTTGTTGCTCGTCCCGTTCACGCCGCTGTCGCCGAAGGCCATGCCGCCGCGGATGCCGCCGCCCGCCAGGGCCCAGCTGCCGTACTCGTGGTGGTCGCGGCCCTGCCCGCCGTTGATGGTGGGCGTGCGGCCGAACTCGCCGCCGATCATGACCAGCGTGGTGTCCAGCAGGCCCGACGCGGCCAGCGCGCCGACCAGGCCGCCGAAGCCGGCGTCCACGGAGGGCACCTGCTTCTCCATGCCCGGGATGCAGCCGTCGTGCATGTCCCAGCCGCCCGTCTGGAGGGCGATGAAGGGCACGCCGACCTTCGCCAGCCGGTACGCCACCAGGCAGTTCTGCGAGAAGCCGTCGTTGCCGAACATCTGGCGGATGCTTGCGTCCTCCTGGCTGACGTTGAAGGCCGCCACCTGGGGCGTGGACATGACTTCCTGAGCCTTGATGTAGGCCTTCTCGATCTGGCCGATCGGGCCCTGGAGGCGCAGGGAATCCCAGTCCTTGTTCTGCTCGTTGAGCAGGGAGGTCCGCTGGTTGTCCCGGTCCGTGCCGACGGGGCTCCGCGAGTCCGGGATCGGGTTGCTCGTGTCGAGGACGCGATAGGGGGCGTACTCGCCGCCGAAGGGGAGGCTCTGCCCCGGATGGAGCGTCGCGCCCATCGAGATCGAGTACGGGAGCTGCAGGTCCTTCGGGCCGCGCTCATAGGCGACGATCGTGCCCATGTCCGCGACGCCCGAGAAGGGGCTCTGGGCCATGCCGATCTGGGCGAGCAGCGCCGCCCGCTCGTGGGCCAGCTCCTTGAAGCTCATCGACCGCAGGAGGGCGATGTTCTTCATGTGCTTCGCGGTCTGGGGCATGTACTCGGAGATCTGCAGGCCCTTCACCGCGGTGTCGATCGCCTTGGCCTTGCCGCCGTTGGGCCGGCCGGGCTTCGGGTCGAACATTTCGATCTGGCTGGGCGCGCCCGGAAGCCAGATCCGGATCACGGTGCTGCACTTCTTGCCGGTTTTCGAAGTCGACTTGGTCTCCGCCTTGGTGTCCTGTCCGAAGGCCGCGAGGGCCCCGGAGCCCGCCGCCACTCCCATTCCGAGCATGCTGAAGGAGAGGAAATCGCGACGTCCGAAGGCCGGGACTACGCATTTGTTGCACGCCATGGTCAATCCCTCCAAGCTTTCTATTCAGAAAAATTGAAAATCAATGTCTGGACAGGAACTCGGTCGTGTTCATCAGAGTCCAGTAGGCGTCCTCCATGCCCTGGCCCGAGTGGCCGTCGATGTACTTCACGAAGCGCGCGGTTTCGGCCTCGGTGGGCTTGCGCGACACGACGGCCAGGAACATGTCGCCGACCTTCTCTGCGGTCGTCTTCCCCTGGATCTTGGACAGGCCGCCTGAGATCTGGCCGTGGATCGAGCCGTTGTTCCTGACGAAGAGCGCCTGGCGCATGTTCCCCGGCAGCGGGGTGACCTCGCACCAGACCACGTCCGCCGGGAAGAGCGGGGCGACCATGCTCATCGCCCCGCTGGCGTCCTTGCGGGGCGTGCCGCCGGTCGCGACCTGGATGGAGTTCATGAGCTGCTCCGCGTCCAGGTGCTTGATCCAGGCGGCGGCGAAGTTCGGCTTCGTCATCCTCGACTCGTTGGCACTCGCCCGCTGGTAGGTATCCGAGTTGCAGATGCCGCGGTAGAGCGTCTTGATCGAGAACTTGCTCGCCTTGAACTCCTTGGCGAGCGTGCCGAGGAGGCCGCCGCCGAGCGGCTGGTTCATCTTGTTGAAGTCGTCCACGGGATGGATCAAGCCGCGGCCGAAGAGCCAGGACCATACGCGGTTCGCGGCCGCCGGAGCCAGCTGGGTGTTGTCCGGGCCCGTGATGTAGATCGCCAGGGAGTCCATCCAGGGGTCCGTCTTGCCGGGCTTCTGGCCGTAGATAAACTGCGGCATGTAGGAGCCGCCGTAGGCCTTCAGCGCGTCCGTGCTGTCGCTCTCGCTGAGCTCCGCGTCCGTGCCGCCCTTGACCTTCGTGCGGCCGAAGAAGGCGGCCATGCTGTAGAAGTGTTTCTGGTTCCAGACGTCGAAGGGATGGTCGTGGCACTGGGCGCAGCGGAGGCGGATGCCCAGGAAGTGCCGCGACACGCGGTTGGCGAACTCGATCGAGGGGCCGTCGTCGCCGCCGCTGAAGCAGGAGAGCTTCCAGAGCATCGCGGGGTCGCCCGTGCCCGTGCCGCGCGCGCGAATGATCGCGTCGACCACCTCGCGGTTGTAGGGCGCGTCCTTGTGGAGCTTGCCCTTCAGCCAGGCGACGAAGTCGTTGATGATCCGCTGCTTGGCGCCCGTGTCGAGCGCGGGGCTGATCATCATCGGCACGTCGTGCCAGTTGCCGAACCAGCCCTCGCAGAAGAGCCGCGCCGTGCGGTCCGCCCACTCCTCCGACTCCAGGAGCTTGTCGATCACCTCCGACCGCTTGTCCGGATTGGTGTCCGCCATGAAAGCTTTCACTTGCTCGAGGCTGGGGGGATAGCCGACCAGGTCGAGCATCACGCGGCGGAGGAATTCGCCGTCCTCAGCGATGGGCGAGGGTTTCGCGTTGCCGTAGAGGCCGCTGGCGTTCGAGTCGATGCCCGAAGAAAGAGCCGACTTGGGCTTTTTCTGGGCCTGCTGCGGGTACGAGACAGCACCCGAAGCCAGGAAACAAAGGATGAGGACTGCCGCTCCAACCGCTCTGTTTCTCATGCGAGAAACCTCCAAGAACCCAAAGTCCGGCTCTTGGCTCACCCCTGAGTATCTTACACGTCCCCCGGCCCGGAAATGCCAGATTCTTGAAAATTGCGACCGCCCGAGTCTGAACCTTGCAGCCCCCCTTACCGTTCATCCTCCCTTAGGTGGAGGAACGCCCATGCACCCGATCTGGAAGCCGCTCGCCATCCTGTCCCTGTCGCTCGCAGCCCTGCTCGCCGGGATGACCCTCTGGCTCTCGCTGCGCGAGAACCCGATGGCGGCGCGGATGCGCCGCAACGTGGAGGAGCAGGTCCGCTTCCACCTCGAGCAGAAGGAACCGGAGAAGGCGGCGGCGGTCCTGGAGGCCTCGAAGGCCGACCTCCACGATCCCTTCCTGGAGAACAGGCTTCGGATCGAGGTGGCCCGGGCCAGCGAGCCGGAGCAGGCGGCGAAGATCCTGGACGGCCTGATCCCGCCGGCCATGGACCGCGAGCAGGCGGCGGACGTCGCGCAGACCCGGCTGGATCTTCAGCGCCGCCTCTTCGACGAG
>JACQFK010000491.1 GCA_016200125.1 Planctomycetota bacterium | reverse complement strand
CTGCACGGCCTTCCCGGGCATCGACACCGACGTGGTGAACGAGAAGGGCGAGTCCGTCGACGCGGGCCTGCTGGTGATCAAGTCGCCCTGGCCCGGCATGCTGCGCGGCATCTACGGCGACCCCGAGCGCTACCGGCAGACCTACTGGTCGAAGTTCGGCAAGTGGTACTTCGCGGGCGACGGCGCCAAGCGCGACAAGCAGGGCTACCTCTGGCTGCTGGGCCGCGTGGACGACGTGCTCAAGGTCAGCGGCCACCGCCTCTCGACGATGGAGATCGAGAGCGCGCTGGTGGACCACAAGGCGGTCGCCGAGGCCGCGGTGATCGGCAAGCACCACGAGATCAAGGAGAACGCCGTCGTCGCCTTCGTCTCGCTCCGCGCCGGCAACCTGAGCGGCGACGCGCTGCTCAAGGAGCTCAAGGAGCACGTCGTGAAGAAGATCGGGTCGCTCGCGCGGCCCGACGACATCTACTTCACGGCCGAGCTGCCCAAGACGCGCTCGGGCAAGATCATGCGCCGGCTGCTGCGCGACATCGCGGAGGGCCGCGCGGTCGGCGACACGACGACGCTGGCGGATGCCAACGTCGTGAAGAATCTCAAAGAGCAGTACGAGGACAAGGAATGAGCAGGACGATCGCGATCCCGGTCGAGGAACTCTACCAGGAGATGGAAGTCTGGTATCCCGCCTACCGGCTGCGCGAGGCGGGGCACAAGACCGTCTTCGTCGGCAGCGGCAAGCCCGAGTACAAGAGCAAGCTCGGATATCCCGTGAAGGCCGAGGCCGACATCAAGGAGGTCAAGGCGAAGGACTTCGACGGCGTGATCGTCCCCGGCGGCTTCGCGCCCGACTTCCTCCGGCGCTCGCCCGAGGTCTGCCAGTTCGTCTCGGACATCGACAAGGCCGGCAAGCCCGTCGGCTCGATCTGCCACGCCGCCTGGGTCCTCGTCTCGGCCAAGGTCCTGAAGGGCCGGACGGCGACCTGCTACTTCGCCATCAAAGACGACGTGATCAACGCGGGCGCGACCTACGTCGACCAGGAGGTCGTGGTCGACCGGAACCTGGTCACGTCGCGCCGCCCCGACGACCTGCCCGCCTTCATGAAGGCGTACCTCCAAGTTCTGGAGAGCCGGAAGTAACCGGAGGGCGATTGCGGATTTCGGATTGTGGATTTCGGATTGAAGTCCCCCCTGGCGCCCCCCGCGGGGGGGCAAGAGGGGGAAAGCCTCAATCCGCAATGGAGTGATGGCTCCTCGGATCGGTCCCGAGCCGCCCTCGCCCGACCTGAGCGGGGCGGAGAAGTTCCTCCACGCGCTGCCGTTCGGGATCGGCATTCGCGGCAAGCCGCATTACTTCCGCGACTACCTGGTGTCGATGTGGGAGAACCGGAGCAACCCGCTCTACGCCCGGGCCATCCTCCGGCACGGCGTCTGCGACGGCTGCTCGCTCGGACCCTTCGGGCTTCACGACGACGCCGCCGACGGGACGCATCTCTGCAGCCTCCGGCTCCGCCGGCTCAAGTACCACACGATGGACGGGATCGGCGGCGATCTTCTCGGCGACGTCCGGCCCCTCCAGGAGGCCGACGCCGGCGAGCTGCGCGAGCTCGGCCGGATCCCGACCCCGCTGATCCGCCACCGCGGGGAGAACGGGATGACGCCGATCCCCTGGGACGAGGCGCTCGATCTCATCGGCGAACGCCTCAAGAAGACCGACCCGCTGCGGACCGCGTGGTTCGCCGGCGCCCGGTCGATCAGCAACGAGGGCGCCTTCGCGTTCCGGCAGGTCGCGCGCGGGCTGGGCAGCCCGCACCTCGACTCGTCCCTGCGCTTCGGGTACGGCGCGGCGGCGGCGGGCCTCGCGGAGGTCTTCGGCACGGGCGCGCCGACGTCGCCGCTCAAGGACCTCCTCGGGACGGACCTGCTCGTGATCTGGGGCGCGGACCCCTCCGCCAGCCACCCGGTGATGATGAAGTACCTCCACCTCGCCAAGGAGCAGGGGACCCGCATCGCCGTCGTCGATCCGCGGCGCGAGGAGCGGCTGGTGAAGTACTGGGTGCCCTCGGAGTTCGGAAGCGCGCTGTTCGGGTCGCGGCTGATGGACGACCATTACGCCGTGCGCAAGGGCGGCGACATCGCCTTCGTGAACGGCGTCCTCAAGACCCTCTCCGAACGGAACGGCTTCGACGCCGACTTCCTCAGCCAGCACGCGTCGGGCGGCGACGACCTGACGCGCCGCCTTCGCGACCTGTCCTGGCCCGACCTCGAGAAGAGCAGCGGCGTGAAGCAGGCCGACATGGAGCGCTTCGCGGGAATCTACTCGATGGCCCACTCGGCGGTCTTCGTCTTCTCGACGGGGCTGACGCGGCAGCGGCAGGCCCTGCAGGCGATCCGCTCGGTCGCGACGCTCGCCGCGGTCCGCGGCATGGTGGGGAAGAAGCGCTGCGGCGTGCTGCCGCTGGGCGGGAGCGGCGAGCAGGGCGCGGTCGACCTGGAACTCCTGCCCGGGGAGGGGGGGATGACGGCGCCGCAGATGATCAAGGCGGCGCAGGAGGGGAAGCTCGACGTCCTCTGCGCGCTGTCCGGCGATCTGCTCGAAGCGCCCATCGACCGGCGGGTCGTCTCGAAGGCGCTCGAGCGGACCGGCCTGAGGGTGCACATCGGCGCGGTGCTCGATCCCTCGATGCTGGTGCCGCCGGGCGATGTGGCCATCCTGCTTCCCTCGAACACGCCCTACGAATCGCCGGGCGGCTGCACGACGACCTCCGTCGAGCGGCGCGTCCGCTTCAGCCCCGAAATCCCCGGACAGCGGATTGCCGAAGCGAAGCCGGAGTGGGAGATCCCTGCGCTGATCGCGGCCCGCGTCGACCTGGCGAACGAGGCGCGCTTCCCCTGGAAGGACGCGAAGGCGGTCCGCGCGGAGATCGAGCGCTCCGTCCCGCGCTACAAGGGGATCGCGGCGCTGCACGAGGAGGGCCGCTGGATCCAGTGGGGCGGCGAGCGGCTGCACGAGAAGGGCGTCTTCGAGGGGATGCCGGGCGGGAAGTGCCGGCCCCGCGTCGAGGATCTTCCACCCGCGGCGGATTGAGCCGAACTATTTTTCCGCCGCGGTCAGGTGTTTGTTGATGTCCGGCGGCCCGCGCGGATAGAATGTGGCTCATGACGTTGCCGAAAGTTGCGAAGCACGAGACCAAGAAGATCTCCATCCGCCGGGCGCCGACCCAGCCGCACAGCCACCATCATCAGTCCTTCGAGGACCACCTGGCGGTCGAGGAGCCGATGGAGATCCGGATCCACGACGAGCCGGTCGTGATCACGATGCGGACGCCGGGCGACGATTTCGCGCTCGCCGCGGGCTTCCTCTTCTCGGAAGGCCTGCTCCATAACTCCAAGGAGATCGGCACGCTCCGCTATTGCGAGAACACGCAGAAGCCGGAGCTGAAGAACATCGTCAACATCACCTTCGCCACGGGCCACAAGCCCGACCTCGCCCGCCTGAAACGGAACTTCTACGCCACGAGCTCCTGCGGGATCTGCGGCAAGGCCTCGATCGACCAGATCAAGACCCAGGCCAAGCCGATCTCGTCGAAGCTCAAGGTGACGCTGGACGTGGTCTACGGCCTCGGCCACTCGCTGCGCAAGGCGCAGACGCTGTTCGAGAAGACCGGCGGGCTCCACGCGGCGGGCGTGTTCGACGAGCACGGCGTGCTCTTCACGCTCCACGAGGACGTGGGCCGCCACAACGCGGTGGACAAGGCGATCGGCCACATGCTCCTCCAGGACCGTTCGCCGCTCGACCACCACATCCTGATGGTCAGCGGCCGCGCGAGCTTCGAGATCATGCAGAAGGCCGTGATGGCGCGCATGCCGATCGTCTGCGCCGTCTCGGCGCCGTCGAGCCTGGCGGTGGAACTCGCGCGCGAGTTCGGCGTGACGCTGGTGGGCTTCCTCCGCGAAGACGACTTCAACGTCTACACCCACGCCGAGCGCATCGAAGTCTAAGCGCTTCTCCGTGCGACGGATCGCCCCTCTCTTCATCGCTCTCGCCGCCGCCTGCTCCGGAAAGCCGGCCGACCCCTCGCCTCTCGACGTTCTGGTCCGGGATCTGACCCGCCTCGACCGGCCGCAGCGGGAGGAGAGTCTAGCCGGGTATCTGCGGAAGCAGGGCAGGGACCTGGAGCCCTACCTGGGATTCCCCGGCTATTCCGGGGGCTATGCGATGAGGATCTGGGAGGCGCTGCGCCTGAAGATCGAGGGCCGGCCCTGCGTCGTCGTGAAGCTTGAGCTCAGCTCGTTCTCGATTCCGGGCGACTGCGCGGTCCGCCTGGTCCTGATCGACGAGTTCGGGAAAGTGGCTGACGTTGCGACGGCGGTCTGGCCCTCCCGTCTCGAGAGGCGGTTCCAGGCCGAGGTGGTGGATGCGCCCGGGCCGGACAACGTCGTGCTTCGGTTCCGGGACGACAGCCCGGAGGCCTACTGGGGGAACTTCGACCCGCCGCATTTCGACCTGCATGAGAAAGCCGTCCGGACTCTGCTGCCTTGGACCGGGACCCGCGTCCTGGGGGACCTGAGGGTCGAGAAGGGCCGCTTCGGGGCCAATCGGCTGAAGAAATAGACCGCCCCCGCTCACTCCCGGCGGACCTTCGCCTTGTACCAGGTCTCCAGCTGGACGACGCTCGTCTTCCACAGGTTCTGGCCGCTGTGGAAGTAGAAGATCTCGATGTCGTGGCCATGGCCGCGCACGTCGGCCTCGCTGGAGATCAGGACCCCTTCCTTGAGCTCGGTCTTCTCCCGCAAGTCGTAAGTGCCGGTACCGACGGCGCGCGTGCGGGGAAGCAGGGCGTCGTCCGGGGACGCGGCCCGGTCGGTCGGGGCGGCGCGGTACAGCTTGCGGAGCGCCTTCGCCTCCTCCTCGACGGCGGCGCGCCAGGCGTCCGGATCCAGGTAGGGCGGGGGACCGATCCGCCGGACGTTCGAGGCGTCGGCCAGGGCGCGAAGGCGGGCGCGGGCTTCTTCGACGGGCTTGAGCCGCTCGGCCGCCCAGGGCCGGCCGTCGGGCCATTGGAACGAGGGGATCGCGACCTCCGTCCCCAGCCAGGCCTCGTTCTTGAGCGCACGGCCGGGCCGGGCCCGCGCCGGCTCGGGGGCGAACGTTCCGTCGGCCTGCGCCAGCATCCGGTCGAGCAGCGCGCGGGCGAGCATCAGGGATCGATCCGGATAGCGCGCGAACCCGGCGGGCCAGGAGACGCGATCGAGCGTCGCGCCGTCGAGGCGGGCCAGCGCCAGGATCGCGAGCTGCTCCTCGAGGGACATTCCCACGAAGAGCCGCCACGCGGGCTCCGGCGCCGCGGAGCCCTCCAGCCCGAGTCGTTCCGCGGGGGCCGGCTTCTGGGGCGTCATGACCTTGAAGTGGGCCTCCAGGAAGGACGTCTCGAGCTTCTCCAGGCGCGCAGCCCATTCGGTCCGCGTTCCGGACCACTTCTCGACCCCGCCCAGCTCGTGGGTCCGCACCTTGTCGTCCGTGAACTCGATCCAGTAGCGCTGCGTCCGGTCCCAGTATTCGATCCGCTTGAAGGCCGGCCGGCAGGCGCCCCTGGGCAGGATCGCGACGGAGCCTTCGAGCTTCAGCGGATCCTTCCGGGAGAGCGGAATCGTGCGGTTCCGGGGCCGCGGCCGGTTGTCCCGGTCGCGGGCGGGAAAGCTGGGCCGGGTGAGGGGCGGCCGGAAGCGCGGGTTCAGATCCTGCTGGAGGTCGTTCTCCTGGATGTCGGGGAAGTCCCCTTCGGAGTCCGCCGTGAGCGTCCAGCCCTGCTCCACGCTGAAGGCGAAGCGCGGAGGCCCGGCGTCCTGGCCGAACGCGGACGAAAGCAGGCAGGCGAATGCGGCGACGGCGACGGCTCTGGCGTGCGTCATTGACGG
>JACQFK010000490.1 GCA_016200125.1 Planctomycetota bacterium | reverse complement strand
CCCCCGCCGCCCGCTCCGTCCGGGGGATAGAATAGACCCATGAGACTCTCCTGCTTTCTTCTCCTGCTTCTCCCACAGCAGGAGCCCTCCGGATGGAAGCAGCTGGAGGAGGCCCTCCGCCCGCCGATCCAGAGGAAGCAGGTGATCACCAACTGGCCCGTGAGGGTCCCCCTCAGGGACCTCTCTTCGCCCGAGGCCGCGGGGCTGCTAGAGAAGTTCGCGGGCGATCCGAAGGCGCTGGGCCTGGCCGGTCCGCTGGAGCGGGCGCTCGCCCAGCGCCTGCTCTGGGCGTTCTTCGACGCCCAGGTCGAGTCCTGGAAGCAGGTGGACTCGAAGCTCGGCGAAGGTCAGCCGGCGCTGCAGGGCCCCCCGAAGCAGGAGAAGCCCGAGCGGGCCTTGAGGGCCGCCGCCCAGCTCATCCGCCGCCTGGCGCTTTCGGAGGCGGAGATCAAGGCGCTCCCGGACCCCTACGCCCGAACGGTCGAGAGCAAGTTCTATCCCCCGGCCTGGGATCCCGCGAAGCCCGACGACCCTTTCCTACCGGCTGATCTCTGGAAGCCCGACGGACCCTGGGTCAGCCTCGGGAATTCCGTCGACAAGCCGCTCGCCTTCCGGCACGTCGGGTATTTCGGCGGACGCTCGTCCTTCCATATCTTCATCCGGGTTCCGGCAGGACGGGGAGCGGCACAGGAGCTGGTGGCCCGGCTGACCGATTACAAGGGCAACAAGCAGTACGATCCTCCCGAGATCCCGGCGGAAACCCAGGTCGCCCTCGTCGAGCAGTCCTTCGTCATCAACGCCGCCAATCAGATACGGTCTTCTCCGATAGTCGAGATCGTGGAACTCCGGGTGGTCCGAAATCCGAAGCGCCGCTTCGGCTTCGGATCCGAGGAGCAGAAGAAGGCGCAGGCCGCCTTCCGCTTCCGCCTCCGCCACGATCTCCTCGTTGCCGGCGATCCGTCGCCCCTGCGCTCCTTCGGTCACGCCGAGGAGGACTGGGAGCCCGTCTCGCTCCTCGTCGAGCAGGGCCGGACCGGTGGCTGGCCCACACGCGGGTCGAGCCTCGCGCACTGCTCCTCCTGCCACAGCTTCACCCAGGCCCAGACCCTGGGAATCTTCGAGGTCCGCTTCGCGGACTCGGGCCTCCTCGAGCCCCTGGCGCCGGAGAAGGAGCGCGAGAAGATCCTCCGCTGGAAGGAGAAGAGCGACCCCTGGAAGGAGCTGCAGGCCCTCTGGAAGTAGAGCTTCCTACTTCTTGAAGTACTTGTCCGCGTAGTCGAGGAAGGTCTTCCAGTAGTCGGGGTCCGAGACGTGCGGGCCGGCGCGGACCAGGTAGCCCAGGCGGCTGTCCACCAGCTTTCCGAGCGGCGGCAGCTCCGTCGCCGCGAGGCCTTCGGTGCCGAGGAGGCGGTACACCGACGACGCCGACTTCAGCATCTCGAACTGGCCGTCCGGATTCGCCCACTGGTCGTCGATGCCGTTCGTGTAGAGCACGGGCCGCGGCGCGCAGATCGCCACCAGGCAGTTCTGGTCGAAGGGCAGGTGGTCGACCGACTCATTGAATTTCTTGAAGTTGTCGTCGAACCAATGGGGGAAGGACTTGTTGATCACGGCGACCGTCTCGGCCTTGGGGTTCTTCGAGCGGCTGGGCCCGGTGCCGCCGCAGCCCGCCTGGTGCGGGATCGCCAGCGCGATCCGCTCGTCGAAGGCCGCCGCCAGGAGAGCCGTCTTTCCCAGCCGCGAGTGGCCCGTCACCGCGATGCGCGCCTTGTCGACCTCGGGCTGCGCGACCAGGTAGTCGATGATGCGATGGATCCCCCAGGCCCACATCGCGATCGCGCCCGGGCCCGTGTCCCCGGGGCTCTTCTGCCCCGGCTGGGGGGTGAAGTAGTGCGGGAACACGCCGTCGTTGAAGTCCGCCTTGTCGGGGAAGATGTCGCCGTAGTAGCAGGTCGCCACCGCGTAACCGCGGTCGATCGACTGCTCGATCGCCCAGGTGCCCACGGCCTTGCCGCGGCCCTTGTCCGTCGCGCGGTTGGCCACGACTTCATCGCCCTTCCCCTGCCGCATCCAGGTCGCCGGGATTGCCACGGCGGGATCGGCGACGATCGCGTGGTTGCCCGAGAAGTTGAGTCCGAGGAACACGGGCGCGGGACCCGAGCGTTTGTTGGGCAACACCAGGAGCAGGTCGAGCTTCGGCCCCTTGGGCCCCGCAAAGAGCAACGAGACTTCCTTCAGGGTCGCCTTGCCGCCGTAGGCGTTCGCGTCGCTCCGCCTCAAGGTGCCCGAGACCTCGGCCTTGGGCAGCAGATGGCCGTACATGTAGTGCTGAAATAGCGCGCGCAGCTCCGGCTTGCGCTCCTTCTCCCACTGCTCGCGCGTCGCGATCTTGCGGCCGTCGAAGGACAGGAGCGGATCCGGCAGCTCCGCGCGGACGGGCAGCGCCGCCGGCTCCGGCAGGTCGCGCTTCGCCTCCGGGGCGGGTTCCGAGGCGCAGGCGCCGAGCAGGACCAGGGCGAGAGCGCGGAGAAGCTGGGTCTTCATGTGGGTTCCCCTCATGATAGGGATACGCTTCTACCCCAGGATCATTTTGAGATCGGCGTTGCCGCCCGAGAGGATCGCGACCGCCGGGCCCTTCGGGAGCTTGAGCTTCCCGAACATCACCGCCGCGAGGGCCGCCCCGCCGGAGGGCTCGACTACGAGCTTCTCCCTGAGGATTAGGTGCCGGGTCGCGGCGAGGATCTCCTCGTCGCTGACCAGGACCACGTCGTCCGCGTACTTCCCGACGTGCTCCAGGGTCAGCGCGCCGACCCGCGTGGGCTTGAGGCCGTCGGCGATGGTGTCGACCTTGTCCAGGGTCACGAGCTTCCCCGCGTCGAGCGAGGCGCGCATGGCCGAGGCCCCCGCCGGCTCGACGCCGAACACCTTGATCTTCGGATTCGTCTCCTTCACCGCGGTGGCGACGCCGCTCGATAACCCGCCGCCGCCGATCTGGACGATGACCGACTTCACGTCGCGCAGGTCCTGGACGATCTCGAGCCCCACGGTCCCCTGTCCCGCGATGATGTCCGGGTCGTTGAAGGGCGGCACGAACACCCAGCCCCGCTCCTTCGCCTCGCGCTCCGCCCGCTCGGTGATCAGGACGCTGTTGTTGCCTCCGAGGATTACTTCCGCGCCGTAGGACTTCGTCCCCTCGACCTTGTGGGG
>JACQFK010000489.1 GCA_016200125.1 Planctomycetota bacterium | reverse complement strand
GGGCGGCGGGCCGGACGGCGCGCGCCAGCGTCCGCAAGTGGATGTCGGGATCCAACGCCACGCCCGAGCGGATCATGATCGTGGCCGACGGCCTCATCGAGCGCGGCGAATACCGCGAGGCGCTCATCGATCTGCGGCGCGGCGTGGAGCTCTGCGCCACGGCGGCGGACCGGGCGAAGGTCGAGCCGGTCGCGGCCTACAAGCGGGGCGAGTGCTTCCGGGCGCTCAAGCAGGACGCCGAAGCCGCCGTCGCCTTCCAGGACGTGTTCCGCAGGTACCCGGCCCACGAGCTGGCGAAGCGGGCGGCCTTCGAGGCGGTCCGCTCCCTCAGCCGGGTCAGCGCCGCGACGGGGGACAAGAAGGACGAGGAGCAGATGGAGAAGCTGCTCGACGAGATCGAGCGGCTTGGACTGCAGGGGGAGGCGAAGTCCTTCCTCGAGTTCCTGCGCGCGGAAGCCCACGAGCGCAAGGGACAGTTCAAGGCCGCCGCCGACCGCTTCATCCAGGTCGACGAAGCCTGCGAGGTCTTCGACGACGCGATGGTCTCGGCGGGGCACTGCTACCGGATCGACGCCGAGCAGCGCTGGGAGAAGGCGCGCGGCGCGGCCGGGCTCCGCGACGAGCTGGTGAAGCAGGTCACGCTGGCCGAGACGGCGCTCAAGCGGGTCCTGCCCCACAAGGTGAACCCTCGGCTGCTGTTCACGGCCTATCACGAGCTCGCGCTGCTCGGGCTGCACGAGCTGCTGAACCATCCGAAGGACTCCCTCGGGTATCTCGAGAAGTGCTCGGCCCTGCTGCCGCAGGACAGCCCGATGCAGGGGCGGCTCTGGGAAGCGGAGGTCCTGGCCCTGCTCGCCCTGAAGGACGTCGAGGGCGCCGCGGCGCGGGTCGACCAGATGATGAAGCAGCTGCCCGACGCGATCCCGACGCTGCGCGCCTGCCGCAGGGTCGGGTACCGGCTGGAGGAATCCGACCTGGCGAAGTCGGCCCGCTACTACCGCTTCTGGCTGGAGCATTCGGGCGGCCTGTCGCTGGCGACGGCGGAGATCCAGACGGTCGCCGACGGCCTCTACCGGGCAGCGCGGACGCTGAACGGCCTGGACGTCAAGGTCGCGTCGGCGATCGATCTGAAGGGCAAGCCGCTGGCGGACCCGGCGATCTGGAAGGACGCGGCGCAGGCCCGCGAGCGGCTGCTGCAGGACGCCGGCCTTTCGGAGAAGGATGCGGACGTCGCATCGACGCTCCTGGTGTGGTGCTTCGGATTCTCGGGCGACTGGGACAAGTCGAAGCTGCTCTGCGAGAAGGTCTTCAAGAAGCAGGGGCTGCTGACTCCGGCCGGGGCGCTCATCCCCGCGGTGCTGAAGGAGAAGGGATGGCTGGCGAGAGTCTACTACGAGTACGGCCACTCGCTCTTCCAGCTCGGCAAGGCCGGGCAGAAGTTCCAATACACGAATGCCTACAACGTCTTCAACCAGCTCCTGGACATCACGGCGAAGGGGTCGGAGCCCTGGTGGGTCGCCCGCTACCTGACGCTCCGGACCCTTTTCGAGCGGGGCGAGGGAAGGGATATCCAGACCGTCGACGCGATCCTGACGAACCTGCAGCGCAACGCCCCCGCCTTCGACGAGGGGAAGTTCGGCTGGCAGGACAAGTTCGTCGAGCTGCGCGACCAGGTCCGCGCGGTCGTCGCCCCACAACGCTAGGAGTTCCCTGGGGTAGGGCTTCAGGATCGTTCCTACAGGACGGTACCTTCCCCGCTCATCTCTAGCGCAGGAGCAGGGGAGCGGCTCTGGCACGGCGCTTGCGCTTGTCCTCCCAGCGGCACGGAGCCAACACGAACTCAAGCCGGCAATCCGAAAGGACTGCCGGCTTTTTTGTTTCAAGCGAGGGGAGAGATGCAGCTGAAAGCCTTCACCCGGAGCGGACACTGGCCGACCCTGTTGATGTCCTTCCTGTACTTTGACGTGAGCTTCATGGTCTGGGTCCTCCTGGGCGTCCTCGGGGTCTACATCTCGAAGGACTTCAACCTCAGTCCGGCGCAGAAGGGGCTCATGGCGGCGCTGCCGATCCTGGGCGGATCGCTGGCCAGGCTGCCGATGGGCCTGCTCGTCGACCGCATCGGCCCCAAGAAGACGGGGATCCTGGGGCAGCTCCTGATCCTCCTGCCGCTCCTCTGGGCCTGGAAGGGGGGCGCGGACTTCTCCCAGGTCCTGGGGCTGGGCTTCCTGCTGGGCATCGCGGGCGGCAGCTTCGCGGTGGCGCTGCCGTTGGCGAGCCGCTGGTATCCGGCGGAGCACCAGGGGCTGGCGATGGGCATCGCGGGCGCCGGCAACAGCGGCACGGTGCTGGCGGCGCTCTTCGCGCCTCGCCTGGCCGAAGCCTTCGGATGGCACGCCGTGTTCGGACTGGCGCTGATCCCCGTCTCCGTCGTGCTGGCACTTTTCGTCCTGTTCGCCAAGGAGAGCCCGAGCCAGCCCGCCCCGAAGCCGCTCAAGGCCTACTTCGCGATCCTGCGGGAGCGCGACACGGGCTGGTTCAGCCTGCTCTACAGCTTCACCTTCGGCGGCTTCGTGGGACTCGCGAGCTTCCTCGTCATCTTCTTCCACGACCAGTACGGCGTTTCGAAGGTCGCCGCCGGCACGCTGGCGGCGCTCTGCGTCTTCTCGGGGAGCTTCATGCGCCCCGTCGGCGGCTTCCTCTCGGACAAGTTCGGTGGCGTGCGGGTGCTGACCGTCCTCCTGGCCTTCAGCGCCTGCTGCCTGGCGGGAATGGCGCTGCTGCCGCCGCTGGCGGTCGCGATGCCGCTGATCATCGCCGCCATGGGAACGCTCGGCCTGGGGAACGGCTCGGTGTTCCAGCTGGTCCCCCAGCGATTCCGGAAGGAGATCGGCGTCGCCACGGGCCTGATCGGCGCGGCGGGCGGGCTGGGAGGCTTCCTCCTGCCCAACGTGCTGGGGCTGCTCAAGGGATCGACGGGAAGCTTTGCGACGGGCTTCCTCCTGCTCGCGCTGGCCGGCGCCGCCTGCACGGCGGTCCTTATGATCCAGCGCCGGAAGTGGCTCGAATCGCTCTTGCCCGAGACCCCGGCGGCGGCCATGAGCGCGGCCCCGGCGGCGGCGGGGAACGAATGAGCTGAGCCAGGAGCGGCGGGCGACTCGGTCGGCACGGAGCCAACACGGACTCAAGCCGGCATTCCGGGAAGGAATGCCGGCTTTTTCTTTGGAGCGAAGTCATGGACGGACGGGCGGCGGAACAGCGCGGATCGTCGGGGACCGACTGGCAGGAGGTCCTCTTCGTCGCACTCATCGTGATCGTGGTCGAGGCGCTGCTCCAGTTCGTCCTCTTTCTCTGCCTGCAGGGCCCCTCGGCCGAGGAGCGTCCTCTGCAGGCGATCTTCGCGTCGCGAGAGGAGAAGCATCGATGAAGGCACTCTGGGGAAGGCGGGACTTCGTCCGGGCGTCGGCGTCCGCCGCGGGAGCGGCCCTGCTGGGCGGCTGCGAGTCGAAGTCGGAGCCTCCGGCGACGGCCGCGGGGACCCTCTCGCCGAATGACGGCCCGGAAACGAAGGACCTCAAGTTCGGCATGATCGCGCTGACCGACTGTTCGCCGATCGTGATCGCCCACGAGAAGGGCTTCTTCAAGAAGTACGGCATCCATTCGACGGTCAGCAAGGGCGCCAGCTGGGCGGCGATCCGCGACGCGCTCTCGAACGGCGACATCCAGGGCACCCACATGCTGATCGGCATGCCGCTGGCCTCCACCCTGGGCCTCCTGGGATCGCCCAAGAAGCCGATGATCGCGCCCTGGATCCTCAACCGCAACGGCCAGTCGATCACGCTCGCCAAGGCGCTCAAGGGCAAAGTCCAGGCCGATCCCAAGGCCCTCAAGCCGCTGGTCGACGAGGCGAAGGCGAAGGGGACGCCCATGACCTTCGCGATGACCTTCCCCCCCGGCACCCACGCGATGTGGATGCGCTACTACCTGGGGGCGGGGGGCATCCATCCGGACAAGGACGTCGCGCTCATCACGATCCCGCCCCCGCAGATGGTGGCCAACATGAAGATCGGAAAGATGGACGGCTTCTGCGTGGGCGAGCCCTGGAACGCCCGCTCCATCGCGGACGACATCGGCTTCACGTCGCTCAACACCCAGGACATGTGGAAGGACCACCCGGAGAAGGTCTGCGCCTTCACGGCCGAGTTCGCGGAGAAGAACCCCAAGACGGTGAAGGCGGTCCTCAAGGCGCTCCACGAGGCGAGCGTCTGGCTCGACCAGATGGAGAACCGGCCCGAGCAGGCGGAGATCGTCTCGCGCCCCACCTACATCAACTGCCCGAAGGAGATCATCCAGGGGCGGATGCTGGGCGACTACGACTTCGGCGACGGCCGGACGAAGAAGGATCCGAACTACATGATCTTCCACGACCGCAACTGCAACTACCCGCAGGCCAAGTACGCGATCTGGTTCATGACCCAGTACCGGCGCTGGGGCATGCTGGACGAGGCTCCGGATTACGCGGGCGTCGCCCGGCAGGTCATGCGGGCGGATCTCTACGAGGAGGCGATGAAGGAGATCGGGGCCGCGCACGGCGGGCCGAACTCGGAGCCGGAGAAGTTCTTCGACGGCGCCGTCTTCGATCCCGCGAAGCCCGAGGAGCATGCCCGGAGCTTCGCGGTGGGGAGCGTGAAGGGATAGCCATGAACCGCAGGGCGCGCTGGGCCGGGGCGATGACCCAGGGGTCCGTCTGGAGGCGGGCGCTGAAGCTCGGCCTGACGGTGGGGCTGCTCCAGGCGGCGATCCACCAGGGCGACGCCTGGTGGAGAGGGGACCTGAGGATGACCGTGATCGCGAAGTCGATACTGTCGCCCGTGGTGGGCTTCGCGCTCGTGCTGGTGTCGGCGGCGGCGACCTGGGTGCAGGAGCATCGGGGAGGCAACGATGGAGATTGAGGCACCGCGGAGCGGCGGCGGCCCGTCTGCGTGGAAAAAGATCCGCACGACGTTTCGCTGGGACGTCCTGCTGCTTCCGCTGGCGGGCATCGGCGTCATCTTCGTCCTCTGGGCGATCACGAGCGCGACGCTGTCGAAGAACCTCCCCTCGCCCCTGAAGACCTGGGAGACGAGCCGGCCCTATGTGCTTTCGCCTTTCGAGAAGCGGGGGGAGCTCGACCAGGGAATCCTCCGCTTCACCTGGTACTCGCTGGTCCTGGTGGCCAAGGGGTACTCGCTGGCGATCCTGATCGGAACCCCGCTGGGCTTCTGGCTGGGGCTATCCAAGCTCTTCACGAAGACCTTCGATCCCATCATCCAGATCCTCCGGCCTGTTTCGCCCCTGGCCTGGCTGCCGCTGGGCCTCGTGATCTTCGGCAAGTCGCAGCCCGCGGCGATCTTCACGATCGCGATCTGCGCGATGTGGCCCACCGTCCTCAACACCGCGCTCGGGGTCCGCGCCATCCCGCAGGACTACCTGAACGTCGCCCGCGTCCTGCGGCTCTCGCGCGCCAAGACGCTGTTCAAGGTCCTGCTGCCTGCGACGCTTCCCTGCATGTTCACCGGGTTCCGGCTGAGCCTCGGCATCGCGTGGCTCGTCATCGTCGCGGTCGAGATGCTCACGGGCACGCCCGGCGTCGGCGGCTTCCTCTGGCAGGAGTACAACAGCCTGATCTACGAGCACATCATCCTTTGCATCGGGACGATCGGCGTGGTCGGCTTCGTGCTGGACCGGATGATGAGCCTGGCCGAAGCCCGCTTCAAGGTGGCCTGATGGCGCTTCTCGAGCTGAAGGGCGTGCGGAAGGGCTTCGGGCCCGCCGGCCGGCGGAGCGAGGTCCTGGGCGGCATCGACCTGTCCATCGAGCGAGGCGAGTTCGTCTCCATCGTCGGCTTCTCGGGCTCCGGCAAGACGACGCTCATCTCCATCCTCGCCGGTCTGCTCGCGCCGGACTCGGGAAGCGTTCTTCTCGACGGCAAGCCGGTCACGGAACCGGGCCGCGAGCGGGCCGTCGTGTTCCAGAACTACTCGCTCCTCCCCTGGATGACGGTCCGCGAGAATGTCGCCCTCGGCGTGGACCAGGCCTTCTCGGCCTGGCCGGCCGCGCGGCGCCGCGAGCATGTGGAGAAGTACGTGAAGATGGTCAAGCTCGCCGCCGCGGGGAGCAGGAAGCCCCACGAACTGTCGGGCGGCATGCGCCAGCGCGTCGCCGTGGCGCGGGCGCTGGCGATGGAGCCCGAGATCCTGCTCATGGACGAGCCGCTCGGGGCGCTCGACGCCCTCACGCGGGCCACGCTGCAGGACGAGATCGAGCGCATCTGGGAGGAAGAGCGCAAGACCGTGATCCTCATCACCAACGACGTGGACGAGGGCGTGCTCCTGGCGGACCGCATCATCGCGATGACCCCCGGTCCCGGGGCCACCCTTGGCCCGTCGGTGACCGTGGACATGCCCCGGCCGCGGGAGCGGAAGGCGCTCAACCACGATCCCCGCTTCAAGGAAGTCCGCAACGGGATCCTGGAGTTCCTTCTCGAGCGGGGAAGCCGCCGCCGGGCGATGCTGGAGAGCGTGGGACGATGAACAGCTACCTGGAGATCTGGAACATCCACAAGTCGTACAAGACCCCGGCGGGAGAGGCCGTGATCGTCCGCGACTTCAATCTCAAGATCCACGAGGGCGAGTTCGTCTGCCTGATCGGCCACTCGGGCTGCGGCAAGTCGACGGTCCTGTCGATGGTCGCCGGACTCAATGACAAGACAAGCGGCGGCATCATCCTCGCGGGCCGCGAGATCGACGGACCGGGACCCGACCGCGGGGTGGTTTTCCAGGCGCCCTGCCTGTTCCCGTGGATGACCGCGCTCGAGAACGTGCTGATCGGCGTCGAGGAGGTCAAGCGGGACGAATCCACGACGCGGCGGCGGCTGATCGCCGAGCGGTACCTGACGCTCGTCGGCCTGGGGGAAGCCATCCACAAGAAGCCCGCCGAACTCTCCGCCGGCATGCGCCAGCGGGTGGGGCTCGCCCGCGCCTTCGCGCTCGATCCCAAGATGCTCCTGCTCGACGAGCCCTTCGGCATGCTCGATTCGCTGACGCGCCTCGAGCTCCAGCAGGTGCTGATCGACCTCTGGGCGCAGGACCGGAAGACCGCGCTCATGGTGACCCACGACGTGGACGAGGCGCTGTTCCTGTCGGACCGCGTCGCGATGATGACCAGCGGGCCGGCGGCGACGCTCGGCGCCGTCCTGCACGTCCCCTTCGCCCGCCCGCGGGACCGGAAGGAGGTCCTCGAGCATCCCGACTACTACCGGCTGCGCGGGCAGCTGATCGGCTTCCTGGAGAGCCAGGGACAGCGCGACAAGCCGGATCCTCAGGCCCAGGAGTCGGAAGGGGAGGGAATCCTGCCTCTCGTCCGGAGTCCCGTGACCACCGGCAATCCGTAGTCCGAACCCGGTCATTCAACTATAAGAGAGAAAGGGAGATACTCTATGAACATCCTGCTGTCGTTCGGCCTGATCCTGTCGTCCGCACTGGGCGCCCTCCAGGAAAAGCCGCCGCCGGCGACGCCCGCGCCGGTCCCCCAGGAGGAGACGCTGTTCAAGTCGCTCGTCAAGCAGGTCACGCTGGGCGGTCAGATCCGGATCCGCGGCGAATACCGGGATCCCACGGCATACTTCAACACCGCCGCGGCGACCCGGTCCGACGACGTCTTTCTCACCCGCATCCGCCTGAATCTGAAGTTCAGCGTAACGGACGACATCGACGTGTTCGTGCAGCCCCAGGACCAGCGGAGCTGGGGCCAGGAAGCCAACCTCCTGACCGACGAGCGAAACCTCGACCTCCACCAGGGGTACGCCGAGATCCGCAACCTGCTCGGCGAGCCGCTGTCGATCAGGGCCGGCCGCTTTGAAATGTCGTACGGCGACCAGCGCCTGATCAGTCCGCTCGACTGGCACAACGTGGCCCGCGCCTGGGACGGCGCAAAGGTCCGCTACGCCCCGAAAGACTGGTGGATCGAGGCCTTCTACACCGTGATCCGCGACCCGCTGACCCCCTCGCCGCCGGCGCCGCCGGTCTTCTCCCCGGCGCCCACCGGCGCGAACGGGGCCGCCGAGGACCAGGATTTCATGGGGGTCTACTTCTCCTACGTGGGCGTGGCCGACCACGAATTCGACCTCTACGCCTTCTTCCGCGAGTTCCAGGACAACTCCTTCGCGGACGAGCTGGGCGGCGTCGGCGACCTGATCGACCACACCTTCGGGGCGCGGGTCAAGGGCAAGGACCTCGGATTCGAGTGGACGCTCGAGGCGATGACGCAGGGCGGCCATCTGTCGCAGGATCGGATCCAGGCCTACGCCTATGCCGCGACGCTGGCCTACGCGCTCGACCTGGCCTGGAAGCCCCGGATCGGCCTCGAGTACGCCTACGCCAGCGGCGACCGAACGCCCGCAAACGGGACGCACGGCACCTTCGATCCGCTGTTCCCCTTCTTCCACGCCTACCAGGGCTACGCCGACGTCTTCGGCTTCAAGAATTCAAAGTCCCTGTCGGTCTATCTGAAGGTCGCCCCGACGGACACGGTCTCGCTCCACCTGGATGCGTTCGCCTTCTGGCTCGCCCAGGCCCGGGACTCCTGGTACAACGACCCGGGCGCGGCTCTGCGGACCGACCCGACGGGGGCCTCTTCGCGGAAGATCGGCACGGAGTTCGACTTCCACGCGAAGGTCGCGGTCGGCAAGTACGTGAAATTCTGGGGCGGCTGGTCGCACGTCGTCGCGGGGGAGTTCATCCGCAAGACGGCGGCGCCGATCGGCACCGACGTGGACCTGGACTGGTTCTTCCTGCAGATGACGGTCGACTTCTAGAAAAACCGAGCAAATCCACAATTGGCCACAGAGGCACCGAGACACGGAGAAGCCGCACTCATGGATTCCCCCCTTTCCCGTCCCTCTGGGGGAAGGGGGAACGACTGAAAAAGACTGCTCTGTGGCTCCGTGACTCTGTGGCCGATCACCGGGTTGCTCTCTCTAAGCCAGGCAGGACTTGAGGCCGTCGCGCAGCTCCTGCTCGGGCAGGTTGCGGCCGATGAAGACGAGAATCGCCGAGCGGTCCTCGCCGTCCTGCCAGGGGCGGTCGGGGCGGCCGTCGAACATCATGTGCACGCCCTGGAAGACGACGCGGCGCGCCTCGCCCTGGACCTCGACGATCCCCTTCATGCGGAAGATGTCTGTGCCGCGGCTCATCAGCAGCTTGCCGAGCCAGGCGTTGAATTTCTTGCCGTCGAGCGCGCCCGTCTGTCGGATCGAGACCGAGTGGATGTCGGAGTGGCGGTGATGCTCGTCGGCCGTCATCAGGCCGGGCGACACCTCGAGGCGGCGGCTGAGGTCGAAGGCGCCGACGTCGAGGATCTTGTCGAGGGCGATGTCGGCGTCCTTGGTGCGGTAGATCTTCGCCAGGATGTTGAGCTCGCGGACTTCCTTCTCGAGGCGGTCGAGCTCGTCGGCGCTCGCCAGGTCGGTCTTGTTGAGCAGGACGACGTCGCCGTAGGCGATCTGCTCCCGCGCCTCGCGGTTCTCCTCCAGGTGCTGCCAGATGTGGTGCGCGTCGACGAGCGTGATGACGGCGTCGAGGCGCAGCTTCGCCTTCAGGTCCTCGTCCACGAAGAACGACTGGATGACGGGCGAGGG
>JACQFK010000488.1 GCA_016200125.1 Planctomycetota bacterium | reverse complement strand
CTGGTGATCGTCGGGGCCATCGGGATCTTCGTCACGACGATTCCCCTGTCGATGCGGCTCCTGATGAAGTTCGAGATGGTGCCGTCGCAGGACCAGAGCCGATTCATGCTTCAGCTGCGGACGCCGGTGGGCTCCTCGATCGACTATACCGACGCGCGGGCGCAGCTGGTGGAGGAGTATCTCGTCCGCCAGCCCGAAGTGAACCGGTTCTACATGTCGATCGGCGGCTTCAGCGGCGGCGAGGTGGACTCGGCAGCAACCTTCATCACGCTCAAGCCCCCCCAGCTCCGCCAGAAATCGCAGAAGCAGATCATCGAGGAGTGCCGGAGGGAGTTGCGGAAGATTCCCGGCCTGGAGGCCTTCCCCTTCGATCCCTCCAAGAATCTGCCCGGCACGGGGGGGCGGGGACAGTCGGAGGTGGGCTTCTACATCCAGGGCCAGAACTGGAAGAAGTTGACGGAGCTGTCGACCCAGCTCATGGACCGGCTGAATGCCTCCGGCCTGGCGGTCGATATCCTGAGCGACTACCGCCTGGGCGCGCCCGAGGTCCGGATCCGTCCCGACCGCCAGAAGGCGTCGGACCTCGGCATCAGCATGGAATCGATCGGCCGGACGGTGGACGCGCTGGTGGGCGGTCTCCGGATCGTGAAGTTCAAGGACCAGGGGCGGCGCTACGACGTGCGGGTCCGCCTGCTTGCGGATCAGCGGCTGCGGCCGGAGGACGTCGAGACGCTTTACGTGCGGTCGAAGAGCGGGCAGATGCTCCACCTGGGCGACGTGGTCCATGTTGTCGTCGAGCCGGCGCTCCTGTCGATCACCCGGGAGAACCGGTCGCGGGCGATCAACCTGATGTGCAACCCGGCGCCGGGGCGCTCCGCCACCGAGGTGGTGACGGAGGCGCAGCGGATCGCCGACGAGATCCTGCCCGGGGGCTACAGCCTGGTGCTGGCAGGGGCGTCGAAGTCCTCGAAGGAGACGGTCCAGTCGCTCGGCTTCGCGCTGGTCCTGGGGATCGTGATCGCCTACATGATCCTGGCGGCGCAGTTCAACAGCTTCATCCACCCGATCACGGTGCTGATCGCCCTGCCCTTCAGCCTGACGGGGGCGGTGTTGGCCCTCGCCTACACCGGGAACACGCTCAACATGTTCAGCATGATCGGGATCGTGCTCCTCATGGGCATCGTGAAGAAGAACTCCATCCTCCTGGTGGATTTCACCAACCAGCGCCGCGAGGAGGGTCTGTCGGTGAGGGACGCGATCCTGAGCGCCAGCCCGACGCGTCTGCGTCCGATCCTGATGACGACGGTGTCGACGATCGCGGGCGCGATCCCGGCGGCGATGTCCCTCGACCTGAGCTGGGCGGGCCTGGGCGCCTCGGGCGGCATGGAGCTCCGGGCGCCGATGGCGATCACGGTGATGGGCGGCCTCGCGCTCTCGACGCTGCTGACGCTCTTCGTGGTGCCGGCGGTCTACGCGATGTTCGAGGACCTCAAGAGCCTGCTGGGGATCGGCCGCAAGTCCGTCCCCGTCGCCGCCCCCGCGGCGCCGCCGGAGACCTCCCGGACGGAGGCCTAATCCCCGAAACAGCTTGACCCCCGCCGTCGTCCCGTATATAGTTAGGTTGGATAACCAACTTATTCAGGAGGTGGCCGGTGGGGAGGCCTTCGAACACGGCGCGGCGGCGGGAGGAACTCGTCGGAGGACTGCTCCGGGTGATGGCGGCCCGCGGCTACGGCGGCGCGACGATCGGCGAGATCGCGCGGGAGGCGAACCTGCCCCCCGGCGTGGTCCACTACCACTTCGACAGCAAGAAAGCCATCCTGGTCGAGGTCCTGGGACGCCTCTCGCGGGGGGTCCGGGAGCGCTATCTCCGGAAGGCGGCGCGCGCGGGCCGGACGGAGCCCCGGGGGCGGGTCCATGCCTGGATCGACGCCCATGTCGCCCTGGGGCCCGACGACGACGCGCGCGCCATGGCCTGCTGGGTCGCGATCGGCGCCGAGGCGCTGCGCGACCGCTCCGTGCGGGAGGTCTACGAACGGGTACTGATCGAGGAACGGGGGACGCTGGAGTCGATCGTGCGCGCCGCGCTGGCGGCCGAGGGCCGGGCGACCCGCACCGCCCGCGGGATCGCCGTGGCCCTCCTGGCCGCCGTCCAGGGGGCCTTCCAGCTCGGTTGCACCGCGCCGGGGACGATCGCGCGCGGCACGATGGCCCCCCTGCTCCGGCGCCTGGCGGACGGATTGATCGCTGCGGAGCCTCGAGCCCGGTGAAAGACCGCTGGATGAAGTTCTGGAAGGCCGCCGGGGCGAGCGGTGACCCGGAGGCTCCATGGCGGCTGCTGTCGGCCCGCTACGAAGAGCCCCATCGCGCGTACCACACGCTCCGCCACGTCGCCCACTGCCTGGACGAGCTGGAGCTCGTCCGCGGACTCGCACAGGACCCGGTCGTTCTGGAGATGGCGCTGTGGTATCACGACGCCGTCTACGATCCGCGGTCCCGGGACAATGAGGCCCGCATCGCCGAGCTCGCCGCCGCGGCGGCCGCGGATTTGGGCCTTTCGCAGGGACGCATCGGGCGTGTTGCCGATCTCATCATGGCTAGCACCCATCATGCCCTCCCGGTAGACCCGGAGGCCCGGCTCTTCGCGGACATCGACCTGGCGATCCTGGGGCAGCCCTCCGCCCTCTTCGCGGAATACGAGCGGCAGGTCCGCGTCGAATACTCCTGGGTCCCCGATCCACAGTTCCGCGCCGGCCGCTCCGCGATCCTGCAGTCCTTCCTGGACCGGCCGTTCATCTACGGCACGAGCTTCTTCCGGGACAAGTACGAAGTCATGGCAAGGCTGAACCTGTCGGTGTCCCTGAAGCAGTTGAGGTGAACCATGAGCATCGTCATCGACGATCTCGGCGTCCGCCGCGACCTCGGCGGCGGAAAGATCGAGGAGGTGGCCTGGAAGGATCTGGCCGAGGTCCAGATCATCACCCCGGACCGGGGGCCCTGCGTCGAGGACGTCTTCTACGTGCTGGTCGGCGAGAACGGAACGGGCTGCCTCGTATCCCAGGAGGACCTGCAGTGCGACGCGCTCCTGAGCCGGCTCCAGGCGCTTCCCGGCTTCGACAACGGAAAAGTAATCGAGGCGATGGGCTCGGCGGAGAATGCCCGCTTCATCTGCTGGAAGAAGTCCTGACTAGCGCTTTTTCTTCGCCTTCTTCGCCGGCTTCGAATTCTTCTTCTTCGGCGCGGGCCGGGACTTCTTCCTGGAAGGCTTGGGCCGGGCCGCCGGCTTTTTCTTCTTGGGCGCGGGCTTCTTCTTCGGTTTGGATTTGGGCTTGGGCTTCGCCTTGACGGGCTTGGCCGGCCTTACGGCCTTCGCCGCCGGGGCGTGGGCCGCGGCGGGCGGATGATGCTTCTTGTCGTCCTTCTTGTGCGGGTGCTCGTCGGGCGGACGGCGCAGTTCATCGGCGATCCGGATCTCGAGCTCCCGCTTGAGCAGCGGCGGCGGCAGGGCCCCGGCATGGAGGACCGTCATATGGAAGAAGGTGTCGCTGTAGCGGGTCTCCATCCGGTCCTTGGCCCACTTCCGCAGCTCCTTCATCTTCTCGCGGCCCCACCAGTGGAGCGTGGGGACGCCGGGCTGCACCACGTAACGGCGCGTCTCGGCCTCGGCGCAGACGCGGTCCATCCCGAGATGGTCGATCAGCCCTTCGATCGACTGCTGGTAGGTCATCTTGCCCGTCGAGATCTTCGCGTCGATCATCACGCGCACGGACGAGAGAATCATGGACTGGAGCTGCATGAAGCGCGAGGGCGGCGTGTCGTCGTGGCCCATCTCCTTGGCCCGCTCTTCGCAGTAGAGGGCCCAGCCGCCCGCCGTGGCGGGATCCTCGTAGATCAGGCGGGGCATCGACGCGTGACGCGTCGCCCACGAGGTCTGGAGGTAGCGGCCCGGGTAGCCCTCGCGGATCGCCAGGCTCGAGAGCGAGGCGTAGTTGTGCTCCTTGAGCTTGTCGCTGTCGCAGTCGCCCGGCGTGACGAACAGGTAGCCGTCCTGCTTCGCCTCGAAGCGCGCGGGCGCCCAGGTGCCGCCGAAGGGGAGGAAGTGGCGCAGGAAGGAGGGCGTCTCGATCACGTAGAGCTGCTCGCCCTCGGGGAACTGCGCGTACTTCGAGCGGTTGACGAACTGGCGGGTCTTCTGCACCGACTCGCGCACGAAGCGGAGCACGCCGTCGAAATTCTCGGCGTGCTGCTGCTTGATCATGTCGCGGATGTCTTCGAGGGGCACCTTCCGCTTGATCGCGCGGGAGACCTCCTTCTGGCGCTCCTTGATCTTGTCGATCTCGGACTCGGCCAGAGAGGCGATGTGGCCGGGCGAGACGTCCAGCCCGCGCACCTGGAGGAGCTTCTTGTAGCGGTCCTCGCCGATGGCGTACTGCTCGCGGCAGTCGGGGAGGACGTCGACGATCAGCCAGTCGCTGTAGCGTTCGAGGGCGTTCTGCGTCTGGTCGATGAGGCGGTTCAGGTCGCGCTGCGGGGTCGCGGGCAGGTGCTCGCGGCCGATGTCCTTGAGGAGGTTGAAGAAGCCCGGCAACCGGGTGATCGTCTCGAGCTCGATCTCGACGAACTGCTTCACCGGCGTCCGCAGGCGCGAGCGCGACTGGTCGATGTACTTGGGCATCTTCTCCAGCCGCTTCATGATCGCGCGCATCCGCTGCCCCAGCGGCGCGTAGTTGCGGGAGAGGATCTGGAAGATCGAGTGGCCGAGGACCTGCGGCGCCTCGGGCTGCGTCTCCCAGAACCGCAGCACGTCGCGGTCGAAGATCCAGTTCTTGAGGAGGTGGATCGCGAAGTCCCGGCTCACCTGCTGGAGCGGCGGCAGCTTCTTGGGGTCGAACTTCTCGAACTCGGCCAGCGTGTGCTGGAGGAACTTGATGTCGTCGAGCTGCCGCTCGAGCGAGCCGTCGGACATCTTGTCGTCGTACTCGTCGTGGAAGCCGAGCGCGGTCCCCAGGAGCGGGTTGCGATGGAGCCACTCCTTGAAAAAGTCCTTCTCGAGCTTTTCGAGGCGCTTTGTATGGTCCATTTATTGTGCCAGCACCTTCTTTAAATTCTGGATGAGCACCGGGACGACCTCCAGCGCGTCGCCCACGATGCCGTAGGTCGCGGCCTTGAAGATCGGTGCGTCGGGGTCCTTGTTGATGGCCACGATGACCTTGGAGGTCCTCATGCCGGCGAGGTGCTGGATCGCGCCGGAGATGCCGAGGGCGACGTAGAGGTTCGGGGAGACGGTCTTTCCCGTCTGGCCCACCTGCTCCGAGTGGGGGCGCCAGCCGTTGTCCACCACCGCGCGGGAGGCGCCCACCGCGGCGCCCAGCACGGCCGCCAGGTCGTCCCGCACCTTGAAATTCTCCGGAGCCTGGAGCCCGCGGCCGCCCGAGACGATGGTCGAGGCTTCCGTGAGCTCGACCTTCCCCTGCGCCGTGGCCGCGACCTCCTTCACCGCCGACCGGAAGTCGGCGTCGTCGAAGGCGACGGCCAGGTCCTCCACCGCGGCCGACCCGCCGCTCTCCTGCGCGGCAAACACGTTGGGGCGCAGCGAAAGGACCGCGGGCGCCTTCTTGAACCCCACCGTCGCGTACGATTTTCCCGAGTAGACCGGGCGGCGCGCCGTGATCTTGCCGCCCTCGATCTTCAGGCCAGTGCAGTCGGTCGCCGCGCCCGTCCCGAGCAGCGCGGCCACGCCTCCGGCCAGGTCCCGGCCCATCGACGTGGCGGCCATCAGGATGGCGCCCGAGCCCAGCTTCTTGTGGGCGTCGACCACGGCTTTCGCATACGCCTCGGACGCATAGAACTTGAGGCGGGGCGAGTCGACCGCGAACACCTGCGCGGCGCCGTAGCGGCCCAGCGTCTCCGCGTGGGCCTTGATCCCCTCTCCCACCAGGGCCACGCCGACCTTGCTCCCCAGCGGCTTGGCGAGCCGGACCGCTTCCGAGAGCGTCTCCAGGCTCGATTTCTTGAGTTTTCCGTCCCGTACTTCCGCGAAGACGAGAAGGTTCATCAGAGGACTTTCGCCTCTTCCTTCAGAAGGCGCACCAGCTCGGGGACCGCCTCCACGCCCTTGCCGACGATCTTGCCGGGCGGGCGCTCGGGCGGATTCTCGAGCTTGAGGACCTCCATCGACGACTCGACCGCGGGAGCGGCGACCGACTCCACCGGCTTCGACTTCGCCGCCATGATGCCCTTCATCGACGGGAACCGCTTGTCGTGGATGCCGTTGACGCCTTTCTGGATTGAGATCACGCAGGGCAGCGACACCTCGATCGACTCCTCGCCCCCCTCGATCTGCCGCTTGCAGCGGGCCTTCGCGCCGTCGACCTCGAACGAAGTGCAGACATTCACGCGCGGCAGTCCCAGAAGGTGGGCCACCATCGTCGGCACCTGGAAGGCGTCGTCGTCGATGGCCTGCTTGCCGAAGAGGATCGCGTCGAACTTCCGGGTCTTGAGGACGGAGGCGAGCACCTGGGCCGTGGCCCAGCCGTCGAAGTTCCCCCCGCCCTTGATCATGACGCCCTTGTCGAGCCCGATCGCCAGCGCCTTGCGCAGGGCGACGTCGTTGCCGTCGGGGTCCACCGTGATCCCCACGGTCTCCCCACCCGCCTTCTCCTTCAGCCGCAGGGCCAGTTCGATGGCCAGCTCGTCGTAGGGGCTGATCGCCCATTCGACGCCCTGGGGATCGATGGACTTTCCGTCCGGGCCGATCTTGAGCTTCGTGGTGGTATCGGGGACGCGTTTGAGGCAGACAACCAGATTCATGAGAGGCGTTATTATAAGAATAGACGAAGACCCATCAAGAGAAAATCCCGGAAACGGTCCCGGCGGCGTCAAATAGGGTGAATGATGACCTTTCGCGCGATCCTGCTCGTGGCGGCGCTCCTTCAATCGGATGATTTCCAGAAACGGGTCCGCATCGACGGCACGAAGGTCCGGGTCGACGACCAGGTGCTCCACGACGGCCCCTGGAAGGACGCCAAGGTCGACGTGGTCGACTTCACCGGAAAGCGGGCGAAGCAGACTTTCGGCGCCTTCGAGCCCTGGAAGCAGATCGTGCTGACTGTGGACGGCGAGGAGCGGCTCCGGATCCCGCTGAGGTCGCTCGCGAAGCCCATCTCCTGGCCGCCCGTCCGCCTGGACGAGGTGCAGCCCTCGGTCAAGAAGCTCACGGAGACCGTCAACGGAAAGAAATCATTCGTCGTGCAGGTCTCGAGCGACAAGAGCGACTACGAGATCTACCGCGGCCCGGAGTACGAGACGCGGGCGGAGCGGACGGCGGCCTCCTTCACGGTCTACCTGAACGGCGACGTCCTCTACCGGGTCTCGCGGTCCGCGAAGCCGCCCGCACGCGTCGAGGACGTGGTGATGGCGCTCAACCTGCAGCGGGTCAAGGCGGGTCTCGGCGTCACGAGGCCGGTCCCGGGCCTGTCGAAGGCCTGCGATCTCCATGCGCTCTACCTCACGAAGAACGAACCGCGCGGGCTCAGCGGCCACGAGGAGGATCCGAAGGGGATCGGCTACACCGAGGAAGGCGCCCGCGCGGGCAGGCGGTCGGTCATCAGCCCCTACTCCCCCCAGGAGTCGCCGGTGGATGCGGTCGACAGCCTTCTGGCGACCCTCTATCACCGGGTCGCGCTGCTCAATCCGGCCGTGGGCGAGATCGGCGTGGGCTGGGCGAACCGGAAGGACGGGCTCGGATTCCTGGTGATCGACGTCGGGGGCAGCGAGGTCCGGACCGATCCGAAGCTGTTTCCGATCGTTTACCCCGTGAACGGTCAGGAGGACGTGCCCCTCGAGTTCGGCCTGGGGGCCCGGGAGAACCCCAATCCGCTGCCGGACGAGGTTTCGGGCGCCGGCTATCCCGTCTCCATCCAGATCCCCGAGCGGCGAGGCAAGGGCTGCGACGCCGAGATCCAGCTGTTTACCGGAGGAACGGAGATCGCCTGCTGGATCTCCACGCCGGACGCCCCGGCCCGCAAGGACTGGCCCCAGCCGGGCACGATCTGCCTGATCCCCCGGGAGAAGCTGAAGCCGGGGACGACCTACTCCGCCCGCTTCCGGGACCGCCTCTCGGGGCTCGAGAAGGAATGGTCCTTCACGACACGAAAGTGAATCCCCTTCCCCCTTGATTCTTCCCCCGCCGTACTGTTCACTGGGTGGACAATGGATGAGAGGCAGCTCATCGACCGGTGCATCCGCGGCGAGGCGGGGGCCTGGGAGCTCCTCGTCCGGGAGTACGGCCCCTCCGTCCACGATGCGGCGCGCTTCACCCTGCGCCGGGTGCTCGGTTCCGCCCAGGAGGAGGACATCGAGAACGTCTACCAGGGCGTGCTCCTGGGCCTCTGCGACCGGGAAGCCCACCGCCTCAAGCTCTTCCAGTGCCGGTCCAGCTTCCGGACCTGGGTCACGAGCGTCACGGTGCGCTTCTCCCTCAACTACATCCGTACCGAGAAGCGGAAGGGCTCGCTCAAGTACCTGGCCCTCGATGCCGCCGCGGCGGAGCTGCCCGACCGCGACCTCCTGCCCGACGACGCCGAGGAGCGCGAGCGCCTCCACCGTGCGCTCGAGAAGATACCGCCGCGGGAGAAGCTGATCCTCAAGCTGTTCTATTTCGACGGCCTGTCCTACAAGTCGATCGCTGAAATCATGAGGATCCCCGTGAACTCCGTCTCGCCCCTCCTCATCCGGGCCAAGGAATCGCTCCGGAAACACGAGGAGATCTCATGAAAAATGTACGAAGCCCCGGAACCCCGGTGTCGAGAAGATAGATGAACTGCCCCGGACTGGAACAGGCGGCGGCCTACGCGGACGGCCGGCTCGACGCGGCCGACTCGGCGCGCTATCTCGAGCACTGCTCGGAGTGCGACGAATGCCGCCGTACGCTCGCGATCCTGTCGCTTCCCCGGGAAGAGGCGGGCGTTCCCTCGGACAGGGAGTCCCGGGCCCTCGCGGCGCTGAGGAAGTCGCTCGGCGGCGACCGCGAGCGGACCCCGAGGCCCATGCGCCGCATCGTCGTGGCGGCGGCGCCGCGTCCGAAAGCTTCTCCCGTCGGACTCCTGATCGCCGCGGCGCTGCTCGCCGGCTTCGTGGGTCTCGTGCTCATGTCGAAGCAGCCGCCCGCGCGTATCCCCGAATCGCGCGAGATCGTCCAGCGGGAACCCCTGGTCGCGCCGCCTCCGCCGCGCGTCGTCGAGGCGCCGCCGATGCGCGAGGTGCCGCGTCCGGAGCCCCTGATCCTGCCGCAGACCGCCGAGCTTCCGAAGCCGCTGCCCCCGAAGAACGACGAGCCGAAGATCGAGCCCGAGCCTGCCGCGGAGGCCGTGGTCCGCGAAGTCCCCAAGCCCGAGGAGCTCAAGCCGGTCGAGGCGCCCCGGACGCCTTCGGCCACCGTGACGGCGCGCGTGCTCTCGGAGCTGCAGATCACCGACATCACCGGAACGCTCACGGTGAACCGCAAGGGCGGGAAGGCGAAGGAACGGCTGACGGGCGTGGCGCGCCTCTCCGAGGGGGACCTCGTGACCGCCGAGAAGGCCGCGAGCTTCCAGGTCGAGGGCCGCCATCCCGTGGTCCTCACCGAGAACACGCAGGTGTCGATGGCCTACGTCGCCCTCGAGCAGGCGCCCTGGCTCCGCCTCCACTCGGGCGAGGCGCTGGTGGACTCCACCGGCGCGGCGCGCTGGGTGGTGACGGACGGCGTCATCGCAGTGGCGGTGAAGCCTGCGAAGGCGCGCTTCACGG
>JACQFK010000487.1 GCA_016200125.1 Planctomycetota bacterium | reverse complement strand
AGGACCTCTACTACCGGGTGGCGGTGGTCATGATCAAGGTGCCCCCGCTCCGCGACCGGAAGGTGGATATCCCGTTGCTCGTGGAGCACTTCCTCCGGAAGTTCTCCCAGGTCTATCAGAAGCCGATCCGGCGCGTGGCCCCGTCCGTGATGGACCGCCTGGTGGCGCTCCCCTGGCCCGGGAACGTCCGCCAGCTCGAGAACTTCCTGGAGCAGGCCGTCGTCCTGGCCGACGGCGAGAGCCTCACCGAGCGGGACCTGCCGGACGCCGAGTACCCCCTCCCCGGGGCGAGCCCGGCGCCGGCCTTGCAGCTCGAGCCGGGGCTGCCCCTTGGGGAGGTGGAGCGACGCTACATTCTCCACACGCTCCAGAAGGTCCGGGGCAACCGGACTCAGGCGGCGAAAATTCTTGGCATCAGCCTCCGTTGCCTGCAATATAAGTTCAAGAGTTACTCTCAGGCGGCTGCTCCGGAGACCCCCCCGGGCGAACCCGAGGACGGCTCCGCGAGGAGATCAACCCTGCCGTGAGGAAAATCTGACCATGGTAAAGCCGAGGCAGACTCTGGCCGTGTCGATCGCGCTGGGCCTTCTCTTGGCCTTCGCGGCGGCGGGGCAGGCGGCCCAGGAGAGCTACCGGATCGGCCCCGGCGACGTCCTCGGGATCTCGGTCTGGGACAACAAGGATCTCGACCAGGTGGTCTTCGTGCGCCCGGACGGAAAGATCTCCCTGCCGCTCCTGGGCGAGGTCGAGGCGGGGGGCCTCACGGTGGCGGAGCTGGCCGCGCGGCTCGCCGAGATGTACGGGAAGACCGTCAAGGGCGTCGAGGTCACCGTGGACGTGCGGGAGATCCGGAGCCGCCCGGTCTTCTTCGTCGGCGGCGTCGGCCGGCCCGGGCCGCTGCAGCTCACCCAGGACCTGACCCTGCTTCAGGGTCTCTCCCTGGCCGGGGGGCTCCAGACGGGCGCCGACATGGAGGCGGCCTCGGTCATCCGGGGCGACAAGGTGATCCCGGTGGACTTCGTCAAGCTCATCCAGAAGGGCGACATGAGCCAGAACGTCAAGCTCCAGCCAGGGGACACGGTCGTCGTGCCCGTGGCCGACGTCGTCTACGTCCAGGGAGAGGTGAAGAACCCGAGCTTCATCAAATTCACCAAGGACCTGACGATGGTGAAGGCCATCACCCAGGCGGGCGGCTTCACTCCCCTGGCGGCCCCGAAGCGGGTCACGCTGTTGCGGGGCCAGGGCACGAAGAAGGAGAACATCCGGGTCAACGTCAGCGGGATGATGGCCGACCCGGAGTCCGCGCCCGACATGCCGTTGCAGCCCAACGACATCATCATTGTCCCGCAACGGCTCTTCTGAGAGATGGCGAGACGCGCGAGGAGGCCGCCTGCTGCCGGGCCTCTTCCTGCTCTTGCTCTGGCTCTGGCTCCCGGGTCCCGCCCTCGCCCAGGCTCCCGACCCGCAGACCTCTGACACGCCTGCCCGGTCCGCTGAGGGGCAGGCTCCACCCTCCCCCGGGCCGGCTGAAGCCCCTCCCCAACCGTCTCCGGCCACGCCGCCGCCGCCGACCATCCCGTCCACCGCGCCTCCGGTCTTTGCGCCCCCGCGTGGCGCCGTCTTCCGGCCCGCGGCCACGTTCGAGCTTCACCCCTCGGTCAGCCTCTCCGAGGAGTACACGGACAACTTCAACCTCTCGCGGCGGAACAAGCAGGAGAACTTCCGCACCAGCCTCTCCCCCGGCCTCACCCTCCTGATCAACGGGGCGTTCGTCAAGGGGCAGGTCGGCCTCAGCCTGTCGGCCACCCACGACAGCCTGACCGACGTGACCAGGGTCGCCGACACCTCTTCCCTCCTGGGCCAGGTGAGCTACGAGGTGACCCCCCGGTTCAGGCTGACCGCCTCCGACGTCCTGACGCGGAGTGACGAGCCAGCGCTGGCGGACGCGCTGAGCCTCCGGCGCGAGCGGGGGGGCTTCACCAGCGACACGTTCTCGCTGAGCGCCGATTATCTCCTCGACAAAATCGCGACGCGCGAGTTCTACCGCCTCGGCACCTTCTTCGACGAGAAAGGAGACCTCGACACTGTCTCCCACACGTTCGGCGTGAGCGCGGGCACGACCATCTACGAGACCAACTCGGTAAACGCCGGTTACGAGTACCTCACGAGCCAGACCTCGAAGGGGTCTGACGTGAGCGGCCACCAGCTCACGGCCTCCCTGGCCCGCCAGCTCACCTCCCTGGCGTCTGCGGGGGTGTCGGGGAGCTACGCGCTCCGCACAGTGACGAGCGACAACTCCGATGGCAAGAGCGACTTCACGATTTGGAGCATCTCGTTCTTCAGCGCCTACGCTATTCCTGGCAGGTGGTCGCTGACCAGCAGCGTCGGCTTCAGCCGGCTGGAGAGCGATGCCGGGGCCGACACCAACTCCGTCACGACCGTGACCACCTTCACCTATTACCTGGCCCGCGCCGTCGCAACCCTCAGCGTGGACCAGGGCTTCTCCGAGACGTTCGCCCAGGGTGAGAGCTTCGGCGTCGTGAAGACCCGGGGCGTGCGGGCCTCGCTCGCCTACCCCCTGACCCCCTTCATCGGCGGGACGGCGAGCACCTTCTACCGGCAGAACGAGTTCACCGGCGTCGGGGGAGGCGGGCCTGGCGGGACAGAGGGCACCTGGGGGGGCACCGTCTCCTTTTCCGTCCAGCTCCTCCGGTGGCTCGGCATGGGGCTCGAGTACGACCACACCGAGGCGACCTCCTCCGGCTCCAGGCGTGGCTATATAGAGAACCGGGCCCGGGCCTCTCTCAACGCCTCCTTCTAACATCGGGCGTCCGCAGGTCCCACCCGCAGCTTTTGCGTAGGCCCACTTCTGCTGGCCGACGGCCAACATCATAATTTTTAAGCTCTTCCCGCCGGTCCTCCCAAATTTGCGCGGTTTGAGAAGGCCGGTCCCTTCTCGACGGGCCCGCCGAGCGAGGAAAATCAATCGCTTAGGAACATGGCCGATGGCACGGGGCTTGCCATGACTTACGCCGTCCATGTTCCGGCTCTTTCGGCACTATATCCCCAGCTTCCTGTTCGCTCTGCTGACCGCGGACCTTGGCGTCATCCTCGGCGCCATCCTCCTCTCCCGCTCTTTGGGCGGCTGGATCGGGGAGGGGACGCTCTGGCCGAAGGTCGTCTCCCTCTCGGCGATCGTGCTCTTTGCCCTCTACCTCGCGGACCTCTACAAGACGGACAGCCACCTGGGCCGCCGGGAGCTGACCGCGCGTCTCCTGCTGGCCGTCGCCTGCGGCGCCATCCTGGTCGCCGCCGCGAGCTTCGCCGTTCCGGCCCTTCGCTTCGGCCGGCTCGCCTTCGTGCAGATCTTCGGGTTCCTGGCGGCCGGGCTCCTCGTCTCGCGATTGGCCTGGATGGAGATCCACTCGAACGAGCGCCTTCGCAAGCGCGTGCTCGTGCTGGGCGTGAGCCGCGCCGCCCAGCGCCTTGTCGATCTTCAGGCGAACGGCTCCCGCCCGTTCAGGGTCCTCGGGTTCCTGGACGACGACCCCGGCGCCCACGAGAAGCTGCCTTCCGGGTCCGACCTCCTGGGGAAGTCGAAAGACCTCCTGAACATCGTCGAGGAGCTCCAGCCTGACCTCGTGCTGGTCGCCCTGCCCGACATGCGGGGGGCGTTTCCCGCGACCGACCTGCTGGAGTGCCGGCTGGCGGGGATCCAGGTCGAGGACTGGCCGACCTTCTACGAGAAGCAGACGGGCAAGATCCTGGTCACCGACCTCCGACCGAGCTGGCTCATCTTCTCCGACGGGTTCGTAAAGACCCACCTCACGCAGACGCTGAAGCGCGCCGTGGACGTGGTGCTGGCGGTCGCCGGCCTGGCCCTCTCGCTCCCCGTGATGGGTCTTATCGCCGTGGCCACCAAGATGGATTCGAGGGGACCCGCGCTCTTCCGCCAGGAACGGGTGGGCCAGGGGGGCCGGATCTTCGTGCTCAACAAGTTCCGGTCCATGCACGTGGACGCCGAGCAGGGGTCCTGGGCGGTCTGGGCCACTCAGGGCGACTCCCGGGTCACGCGCCTCGGGCGGGTCCTCAGGCGGACCCGGCTGGACGAGCTGCCGCAGCTCTTCAACGTGCTCATGGGGGACATGAGCTTCATCGGCCCGCGTCCGGAGCGCCCCGAGTTCGTGCGGCTGCTGCGGCAGCAGATCCCGTTCTACATGGAGCGGCTCTCGGTCAAGCCGGGCATCACGGGCTGGGCGCAGGTGCGCCACCGCTATGCCGCCTCCGTGGAGGACACGCTGGAGAAGCTCCAGTACGACCTCTACTACATCAAAAACCTCTCTCCGTTCCTGGATCTGCTGATCCTGCTCAACACGATCCAGGTGGTGCTGTTCGCGCGCGGGGCCCGGTAGCGATGGAGACGGCCGAGCGGGTGAGGAGCAGGCGGCCCGGCTGGGGGAGCGCCTTCGCGCCGCGGTGGCGGCGCTTCCGGTCCGGGCGAGCGTCAGCATCGGCGTCGCCTCTTTCGCGATGCAGTTGTCAGAGCCCCGCGAGTTGGTCGTGGAGGCCGACCACGCCATGTACAGGGCGAAGGCTCAGGGACGAAATCGTGTGATCGGGGGAGCGGGAACGTCATGGAACTCTGGCAGATCGTTACGCGCCTAGCCAAAGGCGTCCTGAGACGCCGCAAGAGGGTGGCGTTGGCCACGTTTGTCGTATCCGCGGTGGCGCTGGTGCCGGCGTCGTACTTTCTGTCGAAGGAACCGCCGCGCTTCAGGACCTCCGCGACGATCCTGCTGGAGACCCGCCCCGACCGGGCGCCGATCTTCCAAGAGTTGTCCCCCTTCCGGCCGCTCCCCGTCCAGCTCGCGATCCTCCGAAGCCGTAGCCTGGCGGAAGGCGTGGTCGACAGCCTCCCCAAGGCTTCCCTCAAGGACCTCATCGAGAACCCGTACTACGTGGACTACTGGCTGGAGCTCAAGAACGCCTACCGGCGCTTCACGGGGGTGGAGCCGGAGGTGGAGAGCCCGCAGCGGCGCGCCTTGAAGGAGCTCCAGCGGACGCGGGTCGCCTTCGACTCGAAGGGCTTCGGCATCGTGGATATCGTCGCCGAGGCGTCGAAATCGCAGGTCGCCGTGGACATCGCGAACACCTACATCGAGGTGCTCCTGGCGCGGACGCGGTCGTTCAACGTGGACGACGCGAGGGTGTCGCGGGAGTTCCTGGAGCAGCAGCTCGCGGAGGTGAAAAAGAACCTGCAGGCGAGCGACGAGGCGCTGCGGGACTTCACCGCCGCCCACGGCGGCATCAAGCTCCCGGAGCGCAGCCAGGCCGCGGTCGACCGCCTCTCGCAAACCGAGAATGCGCTTGGCGAGGTTGAGGCCGGCAAGAAGATGGTTCAAGCGCGACTCGCGGGGCTACGAGAAAAGCTGGAAAAGCAGAAGGGCATGCCACCTCCGCCCGTCGCGACGCCACGAGGGCCGCCGCCGCCGGATGTGCTGCGGTTGCGTAGCCAGCTCGCCCAGCTCGAGGGTGCCGTGCTCGACCTCAGGACCAAGTACACCGAGGAGCATCCGCGGATCGCCCTCATCAAGGATCGCATCGCGGAGGTGCAGCGCCAGCTCGGCGATGCCGTGAAGGGGACGACGCCCGTCACCCCGGACCCGGGGGCGGTGCCGCCGGCCGAGCGGTTCAACTTCGCCGAGCAGGTGATCGCGCTAGAGACCGCGTTCCACTCCCTCGATGCCCAGGAGGAGGCCCTGCGCAAGCAGGTCGAGACGCTCCGGCAGAGCCTGAGCGGCCTGTCCCGGAGCGAGTCGGAGTACAGCCGGCTCGTCCGCGAGGCCGAAAGCAACCGCAACCTCCACACGCTCCTCTCGGACAAGCTGACGGCCGCCCGGATCCTCGAGCAGGGGGAGATGAAGGTCGTCAAGGTGATTGATCCGCCGGGGCCGCCCTCGCCTGCGTTGAACCAGAAGCGCCTCAAGTACCTCGCTCTGGCCCTCCTCCTGGCGGGGGTGCTGGGGGGCGGGCTCCCGTGCTGGCGGTGATCCCGCGCCTCCGGTCCCATCGGCCGATCTTCCTCCCCGTACACGAGTTGAACGACAAGAAGGGTGTGTCCGAGCCGTTCCTGTTTGCCGACGCGTTCCAGAACCTGCGGGTGGCTGTTCAGCTCGCCATGCGCGCGGATAATATCCGGACGGTCCTCGTCGCCAGCCCCTTCCCCGCGGAAGGGAAATCGACGGTGGTCATCAACCTCGGCCTGGCGTTCCGGGAAGCGGGCCAGCGGGTCGTGCTGGCAGACACCGACTTTCATCGGCCGACCCTGCACCGCGCCATGAAGGTCTCGCAGAATGGAGGGTTCGTTGAGGCGCTGCGCGGCGAGACCAGCATCGAGAACTCGCTGACGCCGGTGGGCGAGGGGATGTGGCTTGTCCCCCGCGGTGCGACGGTGCACCGCGACAGCCGGGGGATGCTGGCCACGGCCCGGCTGAAGGAGGTTGTCGGGGAGATGGCGGCTAGGGGCGACCTGGTCCTGTGCGATTCCTCGCCGATCCTCGTCGTGCCCGACAACCTCTTCCTCGCCAGGGCGGTGGACGCCGTGATCCTGGTGGCCAAGGCCGGCAGCACGCGGTGCCGCGACCTCGCGCGGGCGAAGGCCCTGCTGGAATCCGTGGGGGCGAAGATCGCGGGCGTGGTCATCAACGAGATGCCGAGCTGGGGGCTCAGGCGCTACTACAACCGCTACTACAAGCCGTACGTGCGGAGCGGGACGAAATGACGATCAGGGACGCGCTCCACGAGAAGCTCCGCTCCCGGACCGCCGAGGTCGCCGTGGTCGGTCTGGGGTATGTCGGGCTCACGCTGGCGGTCGCCCTGGCGCGAGCGGGATTCACCGTCCGGGGGATCGACGTCGACCTGGAAAAGGTGACTTCGGTGAATCGAGGCGAGTCGTACGTGGCCGATGTGGCCGAAGACGTCCTTCGCGCTCTGGTTGAGGCCGGGAGGCTGTCGGTGGCGACGGGCTTCGACGCCGCGGGGCCGGCCGACGCAGTGGTGATCTGCGTGCCGACCCCCCTCCGGAAGAGCCGGGAGCCCGACATCTCCTTCATCCTCTCGGCGCTGGAGAGCCTTCTCCCGCGGCTCCGCCCCGGCCAACTCGTGATCCTGGAGAGC
>JACQFK010000499.1 GCA_016200125.1 Planctomycetota bacterium | reverse complement strand
GGGGCGGCCGGCGGAGGCGGCGGCTCGGGGCGCCTTGGCAGGGCGGCTGCGGGCGCCGGGCGGGGCGGAGCGCTGCGGACGGTCTCGCGCCGCGGCTCGACGCGAGTCTCGGACTGGCCCTGCTGCATCCGGCGGTTGACGCGGGTGCGCAGCTCGGGCAGGGGGATTTTGAGCGTCTCGGCGAAGCGGGCCAGCAGGTGGTACTCGGGCGCCTCCACCCGGCCGTCGGCGGTGACGACCTCGATCAGGTCCTCGAGCAGCGCGTCCCGCTCCAGGGAGGTCGGGGGGATCGAGACCGAGAGCTTGCGCTGCTGGCCGAGGAAGAGGATGTCGTTCACCTCGCGCGGGGGGATGCCCATCGCGGAGGCCTTCTTGTTGAGGATGTCCTTCTCCGACTCGGCGAGATAGCCGTCGATGAACGCGGCCGAGACCAGGGCCTCGAACTTCCTGCGGACGGCGGCGTTCACCATGCTTGTGAGACTCCTCGTGCGGGGATCCGTGACCGGGGATTATATCATCGCCCCGGGGCTTTCGTCGAAGGGTCCGCGCGGCTTGGGCGGCGGCTCGAAGGGCCGGGCGCGGAGCCCGAGCGAGAGGACGTCCGCGACGGCGCGGAGCTTCTTCATCTCCTCCTCGGAGAAGGCGGCCGAGCGGCGCCGCAGGAGGACCCGCCCGCTGGTCTCGCCGATCCCCAGGAGGAGGCAGGCCTCGAAGCCCCCCTCGATCTCCTTGGCGTACTCCGTCTCCCGCGAGCCGATGCGGGGCACTTCGCCCAGGCCGGGACGCTGGGCCTCCGACCCCGGCTTGATCGACCGCGACCAGAGCTTGCCCTGGTCCTCCAGGTCGTAGCGGATCCAGTCCGCGGGGACGACCTTGACGAGCTCGGTCGTGAGGTCGGGCACGAGCGTCTGGACCGCCTTCTTCTGGCGCAGCACCGCGGCGATCCGTTCGAGCATGGGGCCGTTGTACCCCAAGGGGGAGCGCCGAGTCCAGAGTCCTACGCCAGGTCGGGCAGGCCCTTCGAGCGCTCGTGCTCGAAGATGAGCGAGGTCTCGACGTGCGAGACCAGGCGGTGGCTCGTGAAGGCCTCGACCCCGAGGGTGCGGAGATGGGCGACGTCGCGGACGGCCACGTGGACGAGGAAGTCGACGCCGCCGCTGACGTAGTAGGCGTTCACCACCTCGGGGCGGGCGCGGAGCTGGGCGCGGAAGGATTCGACGTCCTTCTCGAGATGGTGGGCGAGGCGCACCGCGACGATCGCCTGGAGCCCGATGCCCAGCACCTCGGGCGCGACGTCGGCGTGGAGGCCGCGGATCGCCCCGGCGTCGCGCAGGCGCCGCACCCGCTGGAGGCAGGAGGAGGGCGCGAGGCGGATCTTTCGCGCCAGCTCCTTGTTGGAGAGGCCGGCGTCCTTCTGGAGGGCCGCAAGGATGGCCCGGTCGGTGGCATCGAGCTTCATGAGGTCGCCTGCCCCCTCTCTCCAGGCGACGAATTTTGTTCGGCGGAGGGCTCCGGAAGCCGCCCCGCCCAGAACAAAATGCGGATCCTATGGCCTTTGTCAGAATAGTATTTGTAAATAAAGAATCAAGGAAAAACAATCATCGGTTCCGATGTAGGATGGGGCATGAGAACGTGGGCGGCGGCGCTGCTGATCGCGGCGCTCCTGCAGGAGAAGCGGGAGCCGCTCGAGCTCCGGGTGGCCGCCGACGGCTGGGGCGACGCCGGCGCGGAGGACGTCGCGAAGGTGCTCCGCTCCGCCGGCGAGCCGCTCGCGGAGCGCTTCCCGGGGCGGAAATTCCCCCTGATCCAGGTCTCGCGGTCCACGTCGACCCCGATTACGCTCTTCGAGCGCGGGCCGGCGGGGGAGATCCGGGTGAAGCTGAACGTCGAGGGCCGCCACTGGGCGCAGTTCGCCTTCCAGTTCGGCCACGAGATGGGCCACATCGTCTGCGGTTACGCGGAGTACCCGAACCCGAACCTCTGGTTCGAGGAGACGCTCTGCGAGGCGGCGTCGCTGTTCGTCCTGGGGCGGATGGCCGAGACCTGGAAGACCCGGCCGCCCTACCCGAACTGGAAGGACTACGCGGGGGCGCTCCGCAAGTACCGGGAGGAGCGGCTGGCGAAGGCGGCGCTGCCCGAGGGGAGTTCGCTGGCCGACTGGTTCCGCGCGGAGGAGCCGCAGCTCCGCAAGGACGCGGGCCGTCGGGAGTCGAACCTGAAGATGGCGGCGGCGCTCCTGCCGCTCTTCGAGGAGGCGCCCGAGCGCTGGGAGGCGGTGGCCGCCCTGAACGCCCTGCGCGGCGACGCCTCGCGGAGCTTCGCGCAGTATCTGCGCGACTGGTCGAAGTCGGCGCCCGAGAAGCAGCGCGAGTTCGTCGGCAAGATCGCCGCCCGCTTCGGCGTCACCCTATAGAAAGCCGGACCCATGAGCCCTGCGCGGCGCGCCACGATCCTGCTCTTCGCGACGACGATCCTCTGGGGCTCCAGCTTCTTCACGATGGCCTGGGGCATCGAGGGGATCGCCCGACGCATCGCCCCCGCCGCGGCGCCGGCCGCCTACCTCTGCCTCCGCTTCCTGGCGGCCTTCGTCCTGCAGGGCCTGGTGTTCCCCCGCGCGCTCGGCGGGCTGAACCGCAGGGTCGTCGGCGCGGGCGTCGTCCTCGCCCTCCCGTTCTTCGCGGGCATGCTCCTGCAGTCGATGGCGATCTCCTCCGAGTCCTCCACCGTGTCGGCCTTCCTGACCAGCCTCTTCGTCGTGGTCACGCCGCTGCTGGGCTGGCTCTTCTTCCGCGAACGGCTCGTCCCGATCACGCTGCTGGGCGCGGCGGTGTCGCTCGCGGGGGTCTACGTCCTGAGCAACCCCTCGGGCGGGCTGGGGCGGCGCGAGCTGCTCACGCTGGCCTGCGCCGTGGCCTTTGCGCTCCAGATCCAGATGACGAACGTCATCACCCGGAACCATCCGCCCGAGGCGATCTCCCTCGTCCAGTTCGGCGCCACGGCGCTGTTCTCGGGGATCGCGGCCTTCGCGATGGGGGCCTCGCCCGCCGGGATGCTCCGGAGCCTGGGCGATCCCCCCGTGGCCTGGACGGTGCTCTACACGGCGGTCGCCTGCTCGGTCGTGGCCATGGGGGTGCTCAACCGCTACCAGCGCGACCTTCCGGCGACGCGCGCCTCGGTGCTCTACATGATCGAGCCCGTCTTCGCCGCGCTGTTCGCGCTGATCTTCACCGGGGAGGCCATGACGGCGCGAAAATGGATGGGCGGCGCGATCATCCTGGGAGGCAATCTGCTCTGCGAACTGATCGGCCGCAGGGCCCGGGAGAAAGAGACAACGTGAAACACTACGGCGCCGGCAACGGGGAGAAGCTGCTGAGATACCTGGAGCGCGTGTTCCGTCCGGAGGACGCGGCGCTCAAGGACGCGCGCGAGCGCAGCCGCAAGGCGGGCCTCCCGGACATCCAGGTGGGGCCGATGGACGCGCTGCACCTCGAGGTGCTGGCCCGCACGGCCGGGGCGCGCAAGGCGGTCGAGATCGGCGCGCTGGGCGGCTACTCCGGGATCGCGATCGCCCGCGCCCTGGGGAGGGGCGGCCTGCTCCACACCTTCGAGCTCGAGCCCGCCCACGCCGAGGTCGCCCGCGAGTCCTTCCGCAAGGCGGGCCTCCTCGACCGCGTCAGGATCCACGTCGGTCCCGCGCTGGAGCGGCTCCCCGACTGCGAGGGCGACGCGCCCTTCGACCTCGTGTTCATCGACGCCGACAAGGAGAGCTACCCCGCCTATCTCGCCTGGGCCGCCCAGCACCTCCGCCTGGGCGGGATCGTGCTGGGCGACAACGCCTTCGCATTCGGCGAGATCGCCGACGGCCGCGGCGCCGGCGCCGTCGCGATGCGCGAGTTCAACGAGGAACTGGCGCAGGGCGGCCGCTTCAGGGCGACGATGTTGCCGACGGGAGAGGGATTGGCGATGGGCGTGAAGATCCGCTAAGGAAACAGTTTTCGCCTTCTCTGGTCGTCGTAGCAGAGAACCAGGAGCGGCGGGCCGGCCTGGAGATCGACGCGGTCGCCGAGGCCCAGGTCGTAGCGGATGCGCGAGCCGTCGATCCAGAGGCCGAGGTCGACCGTGAGGGTCTGGAGGCCGAGGCGCGGCGTGAAGCCGCGCGCGAGGCGGTAGCGCCGCTGGGGCCAGGTGTAGGGCTCGCGCACGAGGTACTGGAGCCGCTTCGACGCGATCGGCATCCGCCGGCCTCCCGCCGAGCGGATCCCCGCGGTCGAGCCCGCCGCCGTGGAGACCCAGACGCCCGAGCTGCGCTGGTCCTCCGGGGCCCCGACCGTGGTCAGCCGGTAGCGCGTCATCGCCGCGGGGTTCTTGTGGGCGATCAGCACGTCGTTGAAGGCGAGCTCGCGCAGGGGCCTCCCGTTGATCGCGACCGCCATGCGGTGGATGCGGGTCGGCGTCACCTGCCCCGCCAGAGCCCGCTCGAGCGGCTCGCGGAAGTCGGTCCGGTCGGCGCAGGTCCAGAGCCCCAGCGAGTTCGCGGGGTCGGAGTTGATCCCGAGGATGGGCGCATCCTTCAGGTAGCGCGCGGCGGCGAAGAAGGTGCCGTCGCCGCCGAGCGAGAGCACGAGGTCGTAGCGCTTGCGCGCGGCGATCGAGCCGCGGAAGACGGCGTCGAACTCGACCCCCCGGCGCGCCAGGTGGGCCGTCACCTCCCCCAGGGCGCGGCGGTTCTCGGCGTCGGCGCGGATCAGGCGGTCGCGGTC
>JACQFK010000498.1 GCA_016200125.1 Planctomycetota bacterium | reverse complement strand
GTTGCCGACGGGCGCATAGTGGCCCGTGAAGGTCAGCCCTCCGCTGCCGCGATCCACCCGGAACACGGCGATCGTGTCGCCGCGCTGGTTGCAGCAATAGAGAAAGCGGCCCGTGGGATCGAACGTGAAGCTGCGCGGATAGTTCCCGCGCGTCCACTCCTCGCCGACAAAGGTCAGGTCGCCGTTGGAACCCACCGAGAAAATCCCGATGCTGTCGTGCAGCCGGTTGCCTGCATAGACGTGCCGGCCGTCCGCGGACACCAGGATCTCGGAGCAGAAGTTGCTGCCGGCGAAGCCGGGCGGCAGGGTGGAGATCGTCTGCCGCTCGCTCAAGCGCCCCGAGGCGCCGTCGTAGTCGAACCGCACGAGGGTCGAGCCTTCTTCCTGGATCGAGTAGAACCAGCGGCCGTTGGGATGGAAGTGAAAATGCCGGGGGCCGTCTCCGGGGGGAAGGGAGACCGACGGCGGATCGTTCGGGGTCAGGACACCGCGCGCCTCGTCGAACTTCCAGACGAAGATCTGATCCAGGCCCAGGTCGGCGTGGAGGACGAAGCGTCCCGACGGATCGGCCTGGATCATGTGGGCGTGGGTGCGATCGTGTCCGCTGAAGGCGAAGCTGCCCGGCGGGGCGTGGGCGGCGCGGGCGGGGCCGATCTTGCCGGCGTCCACCTTCACATCCGACGCCTCTCCCAGCTTGCCGTCGGCGAGGATCGGCAGCACCGCCACGGAACCGCCGAAATAATTGGCCACCAGCAGATGCCGTCCGCGGGGATGCAGGCTCACGTAGGTGGGGCCGGCGCCGCCGGACCGCACCGTGTTGAGGAGCTCCAGTTTCCCGTCGGCCCGGTTGACGCCGAAGGCGCTGACGCTGCCCTGCTTGTCGTCGCCGACCCGGTCGGTCTCGTTGGCCGAATACAGGCGCGTCCCCGCAGCATTGAGCGCGAGGCAGCTCGGGCTCGTGCCCATCTCGACGATGCCGGCCGGCGTCATCGCCCCGCCGTCGCGATCGACCCGGAACAGATGGATGCCGCGGCCGTTGCCGGGCGGCAGATCCACCTGGGTGGGCAGCATGTCGCGAAGCGGGGAGCTGAAGGTGCCAACGTAGGCGATGAGAGGCCCGGAGCCGCCGCCGGGTCCTGGCGGGAGCGAGCATCCCGCGAGCAGGGAAGCGCCCGCCGCGGCGGAGGCTCTCAGGAAGGATCGCCGGGGAACCCGGGGGTTGTCCACGAGTGGATGATACTTCGGAGGACAAGGAATCCGATTTGAGATATGCTTCAAATATGATTTCCCCGGACGCCGCGCCCGGACGTCCGTACGGCTTGAAGAGAACATGAACCAACTCCGCGGCGGCCGCTTCGCGCTGATCGTCCTGGCCCTGGCGCTGCCGGCCTTCCGGGCGCAGGATCCCGATCTCAGCTCGCCCGGGACCCGCGACCTCACCCTGAAGGTCGGGAAGGACGATCGGACCTTTCGGCTTCACGTGCCGCCGGCCGGAACCGACAGGAAGCCCGGCCCTCGGCCGCTCATCATCGCCCTCCACGGCGCCGCCTCCAACGGCAAGCAGACCGAGGGGCTCACGGGCCTGAGCGCGCTGGCGGACAAGTCGGGCTTCGCGGTCGCCTACCCCGACGGCGAGAACCGGATCTGGAGATACTGGAACGTGGGCGAGGGCAAGAAGGACTTCCAGTTCATCTCCGACCTGATGGACGCGCTCGTAAAGGCCGGAACTGCGGACCCCCGGCGCATCTACCTGACGGGGATCTCGAACGGAGCGTACTTCTCCAACGCCCTCGCCCTGGAATACGGCGACCGCGTGGCCGCCATCGCGCCCGTCGCCGGCACGATCCTCAAGCCGGTCGCCCGCCTGGCGAAACCCAAGCGTCCGATGCCGGTGTGCTATTGGCACGGGACGGATGACCAGGTCGTCGGCTACGAAGGAACCGACTTCATCTCCAAGCGCGAGTTCTCCCTGAGCGCGGAGGACGGCGTGAAGTGGTGGGCGGAGAAGAACGGATGCCCCAAGGAGCCCGTCGTCGAAAAGCTCGAGGACAAGGCGGCCGACGACGGGACGACCGTGGAACGTTGGACCTTTGCCGGCCCCGCGCCCGTGGTCTTCTACAAGATCAGAGGCGGCGGCCACACCTGGCCCGGGATGCCGGCGGGCGTCGAAAAGATCCTGGGCAGGGTCTGCAGAGACGTGAACGCAAGCGAGGTCATCTGGGAATTCTTCTCCAAGCACTCGCTTCCGGACAAGGGCGCCGAGAAGTAGGAAGCCGCGAAGCGCGTCGCGCTCCCCCCGCCGAGAACCGCCGTTCCCATGGTAGAATGAAGTACTCTAGTGAACGGCGGCCCCTGCGACCGTCCGCCGTCGTTTAGATTCCTATGGGCCAGGAAATCCTCTACTGCTTCAAGTGCCAGACCCGCCTCATGGGGTCCGACTTCGAGAAGGGCAAGGCCTTCCGCGTCGACTCCCAGGCGGCCTGCCCGGACTGCGTGCGCGACCTCCTGGCCCACCTGCCGGATCCCGACGCGGAGCTCGAGAAACTCAAGCGCGCCCAGGTCCCCAAGCCGGCCGGCATCACCTCGTCGTCCACCAAAATGCAGGCGGTGCGGCTCGAGTCCACCGCGCGGATGCAGGTGCCGGGCGCCCGCGGAGCCGCCCCCGAACCCCCGCCGCCTCCGCCCTCCAGGACGCCGCTCCTGATCGCCGCCGTCGTGGGCGGGCTGACCCTGATCGTCATCCTCGCCGTCGTGTTCTCGGGATCGAACGAGACCAAGACGCACACGGTCCTGACTCCCACCCCGACTCCGCCGGATCCCGGCCCGCGCCCGACGCCCCGGCCCGATCCGATCGATCCCGTCGCCCGCGACCTCGAGGAGCTCGACGCGCGCAGCTCCCTGCTGCTGCGCCAGGAGAAGATCCAGGAGGTCGCCGGCATCCTCAGGACGGCCCGGGGTAAGAGCTCCGCGGCCGAATGGACCCGGGGCGTCGACGAGCGCCTCCAGAAGCTCGAAGCCGCGGCCCGGCGCATCGTCGCGCCGCTCCTCGAGCAGGTCGGCCCCGCCGTGAAGAAGGGCGACCAGGCCGCGCTCAAGGATCTCCGCGGCCGGATCGAGGCCTTCGGCGTGCCCGCCCTGATCTCCGACTTCGACAACGCCTCTTCCGCCGCGGCCTCCGATCCCTGGATCGTGCTCGACCTCGCGTCCGCGTCGTCCCAGGGCGGGGCCACGCTGGCGAAGCAACCCGACGGCTCGATGCTCGCCAGCGGGACGAATCCTCCGAAGGACACCTTCACGGTCTCGGCGGTCGTCGGCCTCCGCCGGGTGCGCGCGTTCCGTCTCGAAGCCCTGCCGAACCCGGCGCTGCCCTCCGGCGGCCCCGGCCGCGCCGCCAACGGGAACTTCGTCCTCTCCGAGTTCAAGGTCCAGTCCGGCGGCACGACGCTCGCCTTCTCCGGCGCCTCGGCGACCTTCGAGCAGGACCGCTATCCGACCTCCGCCGCCATCGACGGAAATCTCCTCACGGGATGGGCCGTCTCCGGCCGCCTGGGCCAGGACAGCACGGCGATCTTCCATCTCCAGACCCCCGCGGATCTCGAGGCGGTCACCTTCGTCCTCGAGAATCAGACCTGGCACCCCCAGCACGTCCTGGGCTCCTTCCGGATCTCGGCGAGCCTGCTCGAAATCCCGCCGCCCCCGGGGCCCCGCTTCGCGGACGTGTTCGTGCCCAAGACGGCCGAGCCCCCGGTCTCTCCCGCGGTCCTCGCCTATCGCAGCAAGTGGGCCGCGGCCGCCCGGCTCGCCGCCGCCCGCGATTTCCCGGCCGCCGCGAAGGCGCTGGACGAAGCCCGCGCCGGTCTGACCGACGACGCGCTCCGCAAGGAGGCGGAGGCGGACCTCGCGGACTTCAAGCTCGCCGCCGACGCGCTCGCCGAAGTCCCCCGGCTCCTGCCGCGCTGGACCAAGGGGACGAAGATCGCCCTCGAGTTCATCAGCGAGGGCGGATCGACGGAGCGGCTCGAGGGGACCGTCCTCGACTCCTCCGCCCGGGGCCTGAGCGTGCAGGTCGAGGGCGGAGCCTTCGACGTGCCCGCGGGCGAGCTCGCCGCCGCGAGCGTCGCGGCCCTGATGGCGCTCCGCGGCGAGAAGAAGCCCACGGACCTCCGCGCCGCCGCCGTGCTGGGAGCCCTCGAAGGCCTGGCCGGCGCCGACCTGCCCGCGCGCTTCGCGGGCTTCAAGGGCTCGATCGACCCGAAGGAGGCCGACGCGCGCCGGCTCTTCTGGAGCGCCGAGGAGGACTTCGCGGCGATGAAGACGCGCGGCGCCGCCGGCGCGGCCTTCGAGAAACTCCTGCAGGAACCGACCGCCTTCGCGGCACGCAACAAGGCCTTCATCGACGACCGCATCGCCGGGACCCGCGACGTCTTCTATTTCGCCGACGACCTCGTCGCGGCCGGAACCTTCTCCCTCCTGAGCTCCAAGACGCTGGAGTCCTACTGGATGTCCACCGCCGATTCCCCCGCGGGCAAGGCCGCCTCGAATTATCTCGAGGCCGAGGTCCTGGTCCCTCCGGGCGCGACCTGCCGGGCCTGGGTCTACGCCGGCGGCTGCTGCCAGGAGGTGTTCACCTTCTACCTCCAGGGCACGGGCCTGTCGGGTCCCTCGGCGAAGAACCCGCGCGACACGGTGACCGCGGCGCCCGGCGGCGAGGAGTGGATCGCCGTCAAGCCCCCCTCGCTCTCGCTGAAGAAGAAGCACACGGACCACACGGGGCCGAAGGAGCCCGACCGCTGGACCTGGATCGAGCTGGGCCCGCTGAAGTTCGCCGACGCGGGGCCGAAGAAGCTCCGCCTCCTCACGGAGCAGAAGGGCTTCGCCGTCGCCTACCTGGCGATCGGCTCCGGCCGCCAGGCCACGCCCCGCGACGCCGAGGTGAAGGACCTGCTCAGGAACCGCCCCGGGCCGTCCTTCGGCGCCACGGGGACGATCCTGCGCGAGATCTTCCGCGGCATCTCGGGCGACGCGGTCTCGGATCTCACGAACAATCCCAAGTTCAAGGAAGGCAAGCCCGACGAGTCGGGGATGATCACCTACATCGACTCCTGGAACCTGGGCGACAGCTACGGCTGCCGCATCCGGGGCTACGTGCATCCCCCGGTGACCGGCGACTACGTGTTCTGGATCGCCAGCGACGATCACGGCGAGCTCTGGCTGAGCGCGGACGACACGCCGGCAAAGAAGGCGAAGATCTGCAGCCTCAATCACGCGGTGGGGCAGCGCGCCTGGGACGCCGATCCGTCGCAGAAGTCCCAGCCCGTCCCGCTCGTCGGCGGGAAGCGCTACTACATCGAAGTCCTCCAGAAGCAGGGAGGCGGCGGCGAGCACGTGGCGGCCGGCTGGATGCTGCCCGGCGGCGCGCAGGAACGCCCGATCCCGCCGAACCGCCTCTCCCCCGTCGGCGCCCTGCCCACGCGCAAGGCGTCGAGGCCCCTGTTCCGCGGCCTCGCCCCGGACGCTCCGCTGGTCAAGTCCGCCTACGTCGGGGGCGGCGGCGGCAGCGCCTTCGAGCATGCGCCCCAGCCGCGCCAGTTCCTGCGCGGCCTGAAATACGAGCTGTCGACCTCCGGATGCCTGCGCAGCCTCAAGCCGGTGTACCAGGGTCCGGGAGGCGACGTCGAGGGCGCGCAGGCGGGGCCGGGGGGCACGGGCAAGTCCGTGATCGCCCGGCCGGGCTACGCGGTGGGCGGCATGATCGCGCGGGGCACGGACCGGCTGAACGCCTTCAAGCTCGTCTTCATGAAGGTGTCCGGCACCCGGCTCGTGGTCTCGGACCGCTACGAGAGCGAATGGGTCGGCACCCGGGCCGGCGGCGCCGAGGTCACCCTGGGCGACGACGGCACTCCGGTGATCGGCATTTTCGGCAAGGCCGGCGGCGAGATCGACGGCGCGGGGCTGCTGCTGCAGGGCAAGTAGACCGGGAGGGAACCATGGACCGCCGGACTTTTCTCATGGGCGCGCTGTCGGCGCC
>JACQFK010000497.1 GCA_016200125.1 Planctomycetota bacterium | reverse complement strand
GGACCCTCCGAGCCCACCCTCGACCTTTGCCTCGGACTCCGCGCCCTCGGCGTGGAGGCCGACCTCGCCTGCCAGCCGCCGCCCCCCGAGGCCTCCTCCAGCCTCGCCGCCCGCGCCCGCGAACGCGGCCTCACGCCCCTCCACGACTTCCGCCTCGAACGCTCCATCTCGATCGTCAAGAACCTCGACGACGTGAGGAAGATCGCCGACGCCTGCGCCCGCTACGACCTGCTCCACGTCCACTTCTCCCATGACCACGTCGTCGGCGGGCTCGGCGCCCGGCGCGCCGGCCGCGTGAAGATCATCCGCACCAACCACAAGGCCGTCCCCACCCCGCGCAACCTGGCCACCAAGTACCTCTACCGCAAGCTCACCGACGGCTACCTCACCTACTCCCAGGCCGCCCTCGACGCCGACGTCGCCAAGTTCGGCCTCCGCGGCTGGCGCATCGACCCGGCGCTCGCGCTCGACCGATTCACGCCCCGCGAAGCCCCCCACGAGGGTTTCGTCGTCGGCGTCGTCGCCCGCATGCAGCGCCACCGGCGCTTCGACGTCCTCCTCGAGGGGATCAAGCTCGCGAAAGTCCCGGACCTGCGCGTCCTCGTGGTCGGCCGCGGCACCCACATGGACGAGGTCGCCGTCCAGCCCGCGAAGCGGCTCGGCCTCACGAACGTCATCTTCACCGGCTACCTGGGCGACAAGTACCTGGACACCGTCGCCGGCTTCGACGCCCTCCTCTTCCTCGTGCCGGGCTCCGACGGCTCCTGCCGCGCCATGCGCGAGGCGATGGCGATGGGCCGCGCCGTCATCGGCGCGCGGCGGGGCATGATCCCCGAGATCGTCGACGACGGGAAGACGGGCCTCGTGATCGACGACACGCCCGAGAACATCGCCCGCGCGATCGAGCGGCTCGCCGCCGACCGCGCCGCCTGCCGCGCGATGGGCGCCGCGGGACGGGAGAAGGCCCTCCGGCTCTACGACGTCCGACGCCAGGCCGAGGCCGTGAAGGAGGCCTACTTGAAGACTTTGTCGGGGAGCTGATCCAGGCTTTCGACGACGTAGTCCGCGGCGGCGCCGAGCTCCTCTGCGGGTGCCTTCAGGCGGTTGACCCAGCAGACCGTGAAGCCTGCCGACTTCGCTCCCGCCGCGTCCCAGCCGTTCGACGAGACGAAGAGGATCTCCTTCGCCTCGAATCCCAGGGCCTGGGTCGCCAGCGCGTAGACCGACGGCGAGGGCTTGAAGCGGCGGACCGCGTCCACCGAAAGGATGTGCTGGAAATGGCCGGCAAGCTTCGCGGCGCGGACGACGTCGTCCAGCATCGCCTGGGTCCCATTGGAGAGAATGGTCAAGGGGCGGCCATGGAGCCTCTGGAGCGCGGCGTCCACTTCGGGGAAGGGCGGCAGCGTCCGCCAGGCCTTCGCCAGGGACTCGTCCGCGGGGATTCCGAGTTTCTTCGAGGCGAAGCGGAGGGCATCCAGCGTGACCCGCTCGAAGTCCTCGAAGCGGCCCATCAGCGAACGGAGCCAGGTGTACTCCAGCTGCTTCTGCCGCCACAGCGTCAGCAGCGGTTCCGGCGCGGCGATGGCGCGGACGTCGAAGAGGGTGCCGTACGCGTCGAAGACGACCGCCTTCGGCTCCGCCATTACTTCCCCCCGGCGACCGTCATCTGGACCGAGTAGAAGCCCGTCCGCGCCGTGATGAAGAGCGTCTTCCCGTCGAAGGCCAGGTTGGCGGGGCCTTCGCGGAGCTTCTTGCCGCCCACCTCCACTTCGGGCATCGTGATCGCGCCGAGCGGCTTGCCGTCGGGCGCGAAGATCTCGATCTTGCCGGCGTTCGCCAGGTAGAGGTTGCCCTTCTCGTCGACCTTCATGCCGTCGGCGCCGCGGGCGACGAACTCCTTCTTCTCCTTGAGCGTGCCGTCGTCGTTCATGCCGTAGACGAAGATCTTGCTCGCGCCGGGGTCGGCGACGTAGATCTTCGGCCCGTCGATGTGAATCCCGTTCGGGCGGGTGAGGTCGTCGGCCACCCGGACGAGCCTGCCGCCGCCCGGGGGGAGGTAGTAGACGGCCTCCCTGTCGAGCTCCATGCCGTCGCGCTTGCCGTAGCGCGGATCGGTGAAGTAGATGCCGCCCTTCGCGTCGATCGCGAGGTCGTTCGGCGAATTGAGCTTCTTGCCCTCGTAGGCGTCGGCGAGCACGGTCACTTTCTGATCGGTGACGGCGATGCGCGTGATGCGCCGGTTGCCGCCCTCGCAGGCGACGAGGTTGCCCTCCTTGTCGAGCTTGAGCCCGTTGGCGCCGCCGGAGTCCTCGCGCCAGACCTTGTTCTCCTTCCCGTCCCAGACCATGATCCGGTTCGCGGGGATGTCGCTGTAGTAGACCCTCCCCTTCCCGTCGGCCACGGGCCCCTCGGTGAACTTCATGTCCCCGGCGAGCTTCTTCACGTCGCCCGCGGCGAGGTCGCTCTGGAGACACGCGAACAGCAGCAGGGTTTCGAGCATGGTCCTTCCTCCCCTTTAGGATTCGAGCAGCTGGTAGTACATGTTCCGGCGGCGGGGCTGGAAGCCGAGGTCCTCGATGACGCGGCGGATCGTCTGCTCGGTCATCCGGAAGGTCGCGCCCGCCTGGCTGACGACGTTCTCCTCGAGCATCGTCGAGCCCATGTCGTTGGCGCCGTAGAGCAGCGCCATCTGGCCCACCTTGTCGCCCTGCGTCACCCAGGAGGACTGCAGGTTGGGGAAGTTGTCGAGGTACATCCGCGCGATCGCGAGCGTCTTCAGGTACTCGTAGCCGCCGGTCTTGGGCGTCCCGGCCATCTCGGTGTTGTCGGGCTGGAGACTCCAGCAGATGAAGGCGGTGTAGCCGCCGCCGTTCCTGCGCGCGAGCGAGCGGTCCTGCTGCTCGCGCAGCTGGCGCAGGTGCTCGACGCGCTCGGCGCAGGTCTCGACGTGGCCGTACATCATCGTGGCCGTGGTCTTCATCCCGATCCGGTGGGCCTCCTCCATGACCTCGAGCCACTGGCCGCTCTTGATCTTGAGGGGGCTGATCGCCTCGCGGACGCGGTCGACCAGGATCTCGCCGCCGCCGCCCGGGATCGAGTCGAGCCCGGCCGCGCGGAGCTTCACGAGCACGTCGTGGAGGCTCAGCTTGTTCACGGTGGCGAAGTGCTGGATTTCCGAGGGGGAGAAGCCGTGGACGTGGATGTCGAAGGACTTCATGTGGCGGAGCATGTCCTCGTACCAGTCGAGCTTGAGGTAGGGATGGTGGCCGCCCTGGAGGAGGATCTGGACGCCGCCGAGCGCCTTGGTCTCCTGGATCTTCCTGGCCATCGCCTCCTTCGTCAGCGTGTACTCCTCGGGGTGGCCGGGCGGGCGGTAGAAGGCGCAGAACTTGCAGTAGGTGATGCAGGTGTTGGTGTAGTTGATGTTCCGGTCGACGATGTAGGTGGCGAAGTTCTCCGGGTGGAGGCGGCGGCGGATCGCGTGGGCGCCTTCGCCCAGCTCGGGGAGGTCGCCCTCCTCGAAAAGGCGGAGAGCCTCGGCGTCGGTCAGCCGATCGCCGGCTTTCGCCTTGTCGATGACGTCACTGACACTTTTCCGCATAGCTTCCGAACAGCCTGAGCCCGGCCCGTTCGGCGGGGCCCAGGTCGAACGTGATGTACTCCGTCAGGTACGTGCGGCAGAAGCGCGGGGTCAGCCCCAGCCGCTTCGCCTCGCGGGCCGCGATCGCGGGGAG
>JACQFK010000509.1 GCA_016200125.1 Planctomycetota bacterium | reverse complement strand
GCCTTCACCAACGATCTGTATCCGCGAGCGACGAATCCGGACGGCACGTTGATGGCGGCGGAAGATTGGATCGTCGAAGCCACTAAAGTCGAGGCCTGCGCGAGCATCGGGGCGAATGTGACGATCCTGGGCGGCGTCACCATCGGAGACCACGCGATCGTCGGGGCGGGCGCGGTCGTGACGAAGAACGTCCCTCCCTTCGCCATCGTGGCCGGCGTGCCCGCCCGCGTCATCGGGGACACTCGTAGAAAGGGAGTCTGAGCCGCCATGAAAGTCTCGTTCCTGAACCTGAGGGAAGTCCACGAGCAGTTGAGGCCGGGGCTGGAATCCGCCGCACTGCGCGTCATCTCCAGCGGTCGATTCGTCCTTGGGCCGGAGGTCGAGAAGTTTGAGAAGGATTTCGCCGCCTATTGCGGCGCGGCTCACGCGATCGCTGTGAATTCAGGGACGAGCGCTCTGCACCTGGCGCTGCTCGCGGCAGGGGTCAAGGCGGGAGACGAGGTCATCACGGTTCCCCTGACGTTTGTCGCGACGGCTTCCGCCATCCAGTACACGGGAGCGCGAGTCGTCTTGGTGGACGTTGACCCCGAGTACTACACGATGGATCCGGAACAGCTGAGGAGCGCCATCACGGCGCGAACCCGGGCCATCCTGCCGGTCCATCTCTACGGACAGCCGGCGGACATGGATCCGATCAACGACATCGCGAGGCGCCACGGGATCCCGGTCATCGAGGACGCCTGCCAGGCGCACGGCGCTTCGTACAAGAGGCGGCGCACGGGAACTCTCGGGCAGCTCTCCTGCTTCAGCTTCTACCCCAGCAAGAACCTCGGTGCCTGCGGAGAGGGCGGGGCCGTCGTCACGAGCGACCCCGAGTTTGATCGCAAGATCAGGATGCTCCGCGACTGGGGTCAGGAAAGCAAGTACCGCCATGTCCTCAAGGGATTCAACTACCGCATGGAGGAACTCCAGGCGGCGATCCTCAACGTCAAACTGCCGCACCTGGAAGCCTGGAACGACGCCCGCCGGCAGTGCGCCGAATTCTACGCAGCAGAGCTCCGGGACTCGACCGCAAGAGTGCCCCTCGAGAGGCCCGGCACCCGGCACGTCTGGCATGTCTATCCCGCACGGGTCCGGGATCGGAGCGCCGTCCGCTCCAGGCTACACGAGGCGGGAGTGGAGACGGGCATCCACTATCCCGACCCGATTCACCTCATGCCGGCCTTCGCCGATCTGGGGCATGGGCCGGGGAGCTTTCCGATTTCGGAGGCCATCGCCCGGGAGGAACTGTCGCTTCCGATGTTCCCGGGGCTGGGTCGTCCGGAGGTGGAATACGTCGGCCGGCTTCTTCGAGACTGAGATGGCTCAGGGAAGGACGATTCTGATCACAGGCGGGGCCGGTTTCATCGGGTCCCATCTCGTGGAGGAACTCCTGCGGCTCGGCCATCGAGTGACCGTCGTGGATGATCTCTCGACGGGGAAAGGAGAAAACCTTCCCCCGGAGGCCCGGCTGGTCGTTCGGGACATCCGGGACAGGAAGGAGCTGGACCGGACGATGTCGGCGGCGGCGCCGGAACTGGTCGTTCATCTGGCGGCGCAGATGAACGTGAGGAGGTCGCTCCTCGATCCCCTCCGGGATGCCGACCTCAACATCCGGGGGAGCATCGATCTCTTCCAGGCGTCCGTCCTAGCCGGCGCGCGTCGAATCGTTTTGGCGTCCTCGGGGGGAGCCGTCTACGGCGATCAGCCCCGCTATCCCTGCGGCGAAAACGATCTTCCTCATCCGACGTCGCCGTACGGGATTTCGAAGCTGGCCGCGGAGCACTACGGGCGCGTCCTCACCCGGCAGGCCGGGCGGGAGTTTGTCGCCCTCCGCCTGGCCAACGTGTACGGCCCCCGCCAGGACCCGGCGGGCGAAGCCGGGGTCGTCGCGCTTTTTCTTTCGGAACTGATGTCCGGCCGCGCCCCGACGATCCTAGGCGACGGAACCCAGACCCGTGATTTCGTCTGGGTGGGCGACGTCGTCGGCGCTTTCGTCAAAGCGCTCGATGGCCCCGAAGGGGTCTTCAACATCGGCACGGGGGACGAGACCCGGATCATCGATCTCCAAGAGCGCCTCTCGCAGCTTGCCGAAGTCGACCGCCCTCCCGTCCGGAAAGCGGAGATTCCCGGCGAAGTGCGCCGCAACGCGCTTTCCATCGAGAGCGCCCGCGAACGTCTCGGGTGGTCGCCGCGAACGCCTCTCGAACAGGGGTTGAAAGCAACTTACGACTCCATGAGAGGAGATCCTTCCATTGCGGCATCGCTGGGGACATTCAGGAGCTTCGGAGGGCGGGTAGGTCCACACCATCCATGAAGAACCGGGCCGGTGGTCTTGCAACGTACTGGGACCTGACCCGAGGCCATCGCCGTGCCCTCGCGCTGGGCGTGACGGCGCTCCTGGCGGTCGACCTTCTGGAACTGCTCCCCCCCTATGCGCTCGGCCGATTGATCGGTGCCGTTTCCCGGAAGGACACGTTGGGGATCTCCGTCCTCATCGCCTCCGGCTACATCGGCGTCTTCGCGCTCCAGAGCATCGTCCGGTACCCCATGAGGATGGGCCTGATCGGCGCTTCGATTCGAGCCGTCGGGAGACTCCGTGAACGATATGCCCGACATCTTCTTCACGTAGGCCGGGAAGCGCTCGCCGGCCGGTCGACCGGCGATCTCCTGAATCGCGCGAGGGGCGATCTGGCATCCGTGGAAGCGGGCCTCTCCACGGGTCTCCTCTTCTTTTTCGACTGCATCTTCTATCTCATGACCATCCCGGTCGCGATGATCCTGATCAGCCCCGCGCTCAGCCTGGTTTCCTGCCTGGCCCTCCCCTTCATTCCCTTCGTTGCCGCCGTGCTCGTGCGCCGGATCACGCAGGCTTCGGAAGACGCCCAGATCGCCTACGGGCGGCTGGTTTCCCGAGCCCACGAGAATGCGGCGGCATTCCAGACGGTCCGCGCGTTCGGACTGGAGGGTCGGCAGGCGGCGAGGTTCGCCTCCGCGGAGGAGGAATACGTCCGGCAGGACCTGCGCCGAGTCCGGCTCGAGATTCTTTTCTCCGGGTCCGTTCAGATGTCGATTGCCGTGGGCGTCTTCGTGGTCCTGCTCTTTGGCGGCAGGCAGGCCATCGACGGACGCCTCTCGCCGGGTCAGTTCATCTCCTTCCTGCAGTACATGGGCATGATGGCCTGGCCGCTCACAGGAGTGGCGTGGGCCTTCCTGCTCTTCCGTAAGGGGGAGCTCGGACTGAGCCGGATCCGGGATATCCTCGGGCTGCCGATGGACGAGAGGCTGAGCGCCTCCGCCCCGCCGGCAAATGGAGCGATCGAAGTCCGCGGCCTGACTTATTCTCACCCGGGTTCCGCCGCGCCGGCGATTCGCGACCTTTCCTTCTCGCTCTCCCCCGGTCAGCAGGTGGCGCTCATGGGACCCACCGGAAGCGGCAAGTCGACGCTGGTCGACCTGCTGACCCGGATGATCGAGCCTCCGCCGGGCACGATCTTCTTCGGAGGCCAGGAGATCACGACGCTCGACCTTTCGGAGTTCCGTCGCCGGCTGGCCGTCGCGCCGCAGGAGGCATTCCTCTTCTCGGGGACGGTGGGCGAAAACATCGCGATCGGATCGGGCGATAGGGTGCGAATCGAAGGCGCCGCGGCGATCGCCCAGGTTGGCGATGAGGGTTTTTCCCGGGCGCTGGAGACGGTCGTCGGTGAAAAAGGAAGCGCGCTTTCCGGGGGCCAGCGCCAGCGGGTCGCGCTCGCGCGGGCCTTTTCGCGAGGGGCCCCCGTCCTCATTCTGGACGATGCGTGCTCCGCACTGGATGGGGAAACCGAGGAGAAGGTTTTTCAGCAGCTCGCGCGTCGTGCCGGGAACAGCATCCTCCTCTTCGTGACCCACCGCGTGCGCCGGGCGAGCGAGGCCGATCGGATTCTCGTGCTCGAAGCGGGGGCGCTCGTCGAAGAGGGGAGCCACGACGAACTTGCCGCCAACAAGGAGGGCCTGTACGCCGGCTGGGTCCGGGCTCAGGCGCTGACCGATGCCGCCGACCATTCCTGAACCCAGGCGGTCCTCCCGGACGATGCGCCGCTCGCTGGGCTACGTCGTCCGGTTTCCGGGTCCGGTCCTGCTAGCCCTAGCCTGCCTTCTGGCGGGGAGCGGGCTCTCGCTCCTGGGTCCCCTCCTGGTGCGCCTCGTGATCGACGACGGCATCTCCCGCCGCGATGGTCATCGGCTCGCGGTCCTGGCGGGGGCGTTCCTGGCGGTGGAGGCGGTCCGCACGGCGGTGGAGGTCTCCCAGACCTATGTGCTCCGGAGGCTCTCCCTTCGACTGTCCGGAGCGTTGAGGCGGGACGTCTTCCACCATCTCCAGGGGGTGTCGCTGTCCTGGTTCGACGCGACGCCGGCGGGACGCATCGTGGACCGGGTGACCGGCGATGCGGCGGCGTTGGGGGATGCCCTTTCCGGGGGAACGGTCGGCCTGCTCCGCGACCTGCTCACGCTCGTCGGAGTGACCATCGTCGCTCTTCATCTGGACCTCCGATTCGGGGCGATCACGCTGGGGAGTGCGCTCCTGGTCGGGATCCCGGCCCTCCTGATCCGTCGGTCGGCGCAGAAACGGTCTGTTCTGGCGCTCGACGCCGTCTCCCGGGCCAATTCGGTGCTCGAGGAGAACATTTCGGGACGGAGCGTGATCGCGCTGTTCGGCATCGAATCGGATCGTGGCGAGCGATTCGATCGGGAGAACGGCACCTTGCTCCAGGTGTCGCTTTCGTCGCTACGGATGAGGGTCTTTTTCGATGCGGGGGCATCCGTAGTGTCGGCCCTCGCCCTGACGTTGATCATCGGGCTGGGGGGAATGGAAGTCTCCTCCGGCCGGATCACGGCCGGGCTGCTGGTCGCGTTCGTCCAATACGGAACTTCTCTTCTGGGCGCGGTCCGAGGGACGGCAGAGAAGGCTGTCGCCGTGCTTTCCGGGATGGCGGCGGGAGAGAGGATTTTCGAAACGCTGGATCTTCCATCAGCCGCCGTGCTTCGCGTCGAGCCCGAGGCATCGAAGGCGGCGGAGCGGGGGATCGTCCTCACGACTGTCCGGTTCGGATATCGACCCGACGTGGAGATC
>JACQFK010000475.1 GCA_016200125.1 Planctomycetota bacterium | reverse complement strand
TCCTCTTCACCGTCAAGGTCGTCGACGGCGACAAGTACGCCCAGCACCTCTGGGTCGACGACGAGCCCTTCACCCTCGGACGGGTCAGCGACTCCCTCCCGCGCTGGTCGCCCGACGGCCGGAAAATCGCCTTCGTCCGGACGAAGGACGAGGAGAGCCAGGTCTGGCTGATGTCGATCTCCGGCGGCGAGCCGGCACCCCTCACCTCGCTGCCGGCCGGCAAGATCACGGCGCTCGAATGGTCGCCCGACGCGACCCGCCTGGCGATCGTCTACCACAAGGACGCCGACCCGGCGATCCGCCGGGAGAAGAAGCAGCCCACGCTCCGCCACATCACGCGCCTCCACTACAAGGAGGAGGGGACCGGCCTGCTCGACCGCGAGCGGGACCACCTCCACCTCGTCTGGGTGGGCGAGCGGCGGACCGTGCAGCTGACCGAGGGCGAGTGGGACGACGGCGAACCGGCCTGGTCGCCCGACGGCCTCTGGATCGCCTTCGTCTCCAACCGCCATCCCGACGCCGACTACCGCCTCGACGAGACGGACGTCTGGGTCGTCGCCGCGGGCGGCGGCGAGCCGCGGCGGCTGCCGAAGCCGGCGGGGCCCGCCTTCCAGCCCCAGTGGTCGCCCGACGGGAAGCAGATCGCCTTCCTCGGGCACGATCAGCCCAAGGGCGCCTGGGGCGTGAAGAACCTCCACGTCTGGACCGTCCCCGCCGGCGGGGCCCAGCCCGCGCGCGATCTGATGCCGGGCTTCGACCGCTCCTGCGAGGACCTCGTGATCACCGACACGAAGTCGCTGCACGGCGCCGGGCAGAAGCCGGTCTGGAGCGCCGACGGTCGCGAGCTCTTCTTCATCGCGAGCGATTCCGGCTCCTGCCACCTGCACCGCGTCGCCTCCGGAGGCGGCGCCCCCGAGCGTCTGACCGACGGGGCGCGGGAGGTCATCCAGTTCACGGCCGTGAAGGGGAAGTTCGCGCTGCTGATCAGCGACCCGCTCAACATCGGCGACGTCTACACCTACTCCGTGGGCGGCGAGCTGGGCCGCCGGACCTCGGTGAACCGCGGCCTCTTCGAGGGGCTCCGGCTCTCGCCCCCCGAGGCCTTTGACTCCGCCGGCGTCCAGGGCTGGCTCATCAAGCCGCCGGTGATCGCGCCCGACCGCAAGTACCCGCTGATCCTGTCGATCCACGGCGGCCCGCGCGCGATGTACGGCAACGCCTTCTTCCACGAGTTCCAGGTGCTGGCGGCCAAGGGCTACGTCGTCCTGGCCGTGAACCCCCGCGGGTCGCAGGGCTACGGCGAGAAGTTCGCCGACGCCATCACGGCCGACTGGGGGAATCTCGACGCCAAGGACCTGATGACGGCCGCCGACGCGGCCTTGAAGCTCCCCTTCGTCGACCCCGCGAGGACGGGCGTCTGCGGCGGCTCCTACGGCGGCTACATGACGAACTGGATCATCGGCCACAGCGACCGCTTCAAGGCGGCGATCACCGAGCGGTCGCTCAGCAACCTGTTCTCCTTCTACGGAACGAGCGACATCGGCTTCGAGGACTACCGCGAGTTCGGCGGCCACGCCTTTGACCGCCCGGAGGCCTACGCGAAGATGTCGCCGATCACCTACGTGAAGAACATGAAGACGCCGCTCCTGATCCTCCACAGCGAGAACGACCTGCGCTGCCCGATGGAGCAGGCGGAGCAGCTGTACGGCATGCTCAAGGCGCTCAAGCGGGACGTGGAGTTCGTCCGCTTCCCCGAGGAGTGCCACGACCTGTCGCGCACGGGGCGCCCCGACCGGCGCCTCGCGCGCCTGGAAGTCATCCTCCGCTGGTGGGAGACGAAGCTATGAGAGCGCTGATCCTCGGATTGCTGCTGACCCTTCCGGCCCTCGCCCAGGACAAAGCGTCCGGCTTCCAGCTCCCGGTCGAGGAGTTCACCCTCGACAACGGGATGCGGGTCCTGATCGTGGAGCGCCACGAGGTGCCCCGCGTGTTCTGCTCCCTCTGGTGGCGCGTCGGCTCCGTGAACGAGCGGACCGGGGTCACCGGCCTCTCCCACTTCTTCGAGCACATGATGTTCATGGGGACGGACGTGATCGGCACGACCGACGCGAAGAAGGACGCCGAGCTCAACGCGAAGATCGAGTCGGCCATGGGCAAGATCCGCGAGATCAAGCTGGGTCGGCTCGAGGCGAAGCGCCGCGGCGTCGAGCCTCCGGCGGGCGACGAGGAGCGCTTCAAGGCGCTCTGGAAGGAGTACGAGGGCTTCGTCGAGGAGCAGAAGAAGATCATCATCCCCGAGCATCTCTCCAAGATCTTCCAGGCCAACGGCGGCACCGGGCTCAATGCGACGACCTCCTACGACCGGACGAACTACTTCGTCGAGCTGCCGGCCAACAAGGTCGAGCTCTTCTGCTGGCTGGAGAGCGACCGCTTCCTCAAGCCGGTCTTCCGCAGCTTCTATCCCGAGCGCGACGTCGTGAAGGAAGAGCGCCGGATGAGGACCGACTCGACGCCGACCGGCCTGGTCCACGAGGCCTACTGGTCGATGTTCTGGCAGGCCCATCCCTACACCTGGCCGGTGCTCGGCTGGATGAGCGACATCGACCAGTACACGACGGCCGACGCCCAGCGCTACTACGACACCCACTACTCGCCGCAGAACTGCACGGCCATCTTCGTGGGCGACGTCAAGCCCGCCGACCTCAAGGAACTCTGCCGCCGCTACTTCGGCCGCCTCAAGCGCTTCCCGGGCGAGCGCGACGCGATCGTGACCCAGGAGCCCGAGCAGCCCGCCGAGCGGCGCCTGGAGACCGAGGCGGACGCGAAGGACGACCTGACGATCCAGTGGCACGGGCCCTCGGCGGTCCACAAGGACTCCGCGGCCTGCGACCTGCTCATGTCCGTCTTCTCGGGCCGCAGCGGGCGCCTCTTCCGCCCCCTGGTCGAGGACAAGAAGCTCGCGCTGGACGCCCAGAGCTACTTCTGGTCGCTCAAGTACGGCGGCGTCCTCAACGTCGGCGTCTCGCCCCGGGAGGGCGTCGACCTCCGCGAGCTCGAGAAGGCGCTCCTGGCCATCGTGGAGGACGTCCGCAAGAACGGCATCACGGAGCGCGAGCTCGAGAAGGTGCGCAACCAGCAGATGGCCGACCTCGTCCGGGGCCTGAAGACCAACAACGGCATCACGCAGCAGCTCGGCTACTTCGAGGTCGTGGGCAGCTACAAGGACTTCTTCGCCTACGCGAAGTCGCTGGAGACCGTCACCGCGGCCGACGTCAAGCGGGTCGCGGAACAGTACCTCAAGCCCACGGGCCGGAACGTCCTGGTCGTCCGGCGGAAGGAGAAGAAATGAGACCCCTGCAGGCGGCCTCGCTCCTGGTCCTCGGCCTCGCCGGCTGCTCCGGCCCGGCGCCGCAGGGTTCCGCGGCCGGCCCCGCGCCGGTCGCGGTCCGGTCGGACATCCCGGGCCACCCGGACCAGCTGAAGTATCCGTCGCTCAGGTTTGAGGTCCCCGACGCGGCGGCCCTGCGGACGCTGCTGTCCACGGGGACGCCCGCGTACCTGATCGAGGACCCCTCCCTGCCCATCGTGGACCTGAGGATCTCCATCCGCGGCGGCTCCTTCGACGAGCCGGCCGGGAAGGCCGGGCTGGCCGATCTGACGGCGGATCTCCTCCGCACCGGCGGCACGACCACGCGCGATCCCAACGCGGTCGACGAGGAGATCGACTTCCTCGCCGCCAACGTGGCGATCGGCGTGGAGGACGTGAGCGGCTCCGCCACCCTCTCCATCCTCTCGAAGGACCTGGACAAGGGGCTCGTGATCCTGATGGACCTCCTCCGGAACCCGCTGTTCCGGCAGGACAAGCTCGACACGCTCAAGGCGCAGACGCTGGACGGCCTCAAGTCGCGCAACGACCGCACCTCGTCCATCGAGGCGCGCGAGGCCAACCTGCTCTTCTACGGCGCCGACTATCCGATCAACCGGATCGCGACGAAGGCCTCGATCGAGTCGATCACGCGGGAGGACCTCAAGGCCTTCCATGCCTCGTGGATCCGCCCCTCGCGCTTCATCGTCTCGGCGGCCGGGGCCTTCCGGAAGGCCGAGCTGGTCGCGAAGCTGGAGGCGGCGTTCAAGGAGTGGCCCGCGGCGCCCGCCGTCGTCGGCCCGGTGACCGCGCCGAAGCCGACGCACGAGCCGAAGCCTTCGATCTACTGCTTCAACAAGGAAGGGAAGAATATCACGCAGGGCCGGGTCACCTTCGGCCACCGCGGCGTCGACATCCACCACCCGGACGTCCAGGCGATCCGCGTCATGAGCTACATCCTCGGCGCGGGCGGCTTCAGCTCGCACCTCATGCAGCGCGTCCGAACCCAGGAGGGCCTGGCCTACGACGTCCGCAGCGACCTGCGGCCGGGACTGGTCTACCCCTTCCCGTTCCGGATCGTGTTCCAGTCGAAGAACGAGTCCTGCGCCTACGCCGGAAAGCTCTGCCTCGAGGAGATCCAGAAGATCCGCACGGAAGGCGTGACGGCCGAGGAGCTGAAGGCGGCGCAGCAGTTCTACCTCGACGCCTTCCCGGGCCTCTTCTTCTCGACGAAGATGCAAATCGCCGGGACCTACGCCCAGGCGGAGCTGCTGGGCCTGCCGAAGGACTACTACTCGACCTACCGCGAGAAGATCGCGAAGCTCACGCCGGAGGACATCCGCCGCGTCGCGCGGGAGCAGCTCCATCCGGAGAAGTTCGCGTGGGTGGTCGTGGGCAACATCGCGGCGATCCAGGCCGGAGACGGCGTCCACCCGGTCAAGCTGGCGGACCTGGGGGAGGTCGTCTCCGTGCCGCTGGCCGACCCCTTCACCCTGGAGAGGATGAAATGACCCCCGAGGCGCAGCCCGAGAAGATCACCGGCAACACGACCGGCCGCCGTCTGAAGAGCGACTACCACAAGGGGATGGACGCGACGGCGCTCGCGCTCTCCATCTCCAACCACCTCAAGTACACCCTCGCGAAGCACCCGGAAGGCGCGACCCTGCACGACCAGTACTGGAGCGCCGCCTCCGCGATCCGGGACCGCCTCGTCGACCGCTGGATCTCGACCCAGAAGACCTACCACGACCGCGACGTGAAGCGCGCCTACTACCTGTCCATGGAGTATCTCCCGGGCCGCTCGCTGCGCAACAGCATCATCAACCTCGGCCTCGCCGAATCGTTCACCGAGGCGATGCGCCAGCTCGGCTTCTCGGCCTCGGAGCTCTTCGAGGTGGAGCCCGACGCGGGGCTCGGCAACGGCGGTCTCGGCCGCCTCGCGTCCTGCCTGCTGGACGCGCTCGCCACCCTGCAGATCCCGGCGATGGGCTACGGGCTGCGCTACGAGTTCGGGATGTTCCGCCAGACGCTGCACCAGGGCGCGCAGGCGGAGGAGCCCGACTACTGGCTCCGACTCGGATCACCTTGGGAGATCAACCGGCCCGAGGCGACCTATCCGATCAAGATGTACGGCAACGTGACCTGGGGCGCCTTCCCGGACGGGCGTCCGCGGCGCGAGTGGGTCAACACGCAGGAGATGTGGGCCGTGCCCGGCGACATGCCGGTGCCCGGCTACGGCAACAACACGGTCAACATCCTCCGCCTCTGGGCCGCCCACGGGACGGACCTCTTCGACCTCGAATACTTCAACTCGGGCGACTACATCCGGTCGATCGACCGCGCGATGTACAGCGAGAACATCACCCGCGTGCTCTACCCCAACGACAAGGTCGCGGTGGGGCAGGAACTCCGGCTGCGCCAGGAGTATTTCCTCGCCAGCGCCTCGCTCCAGGACATCCTCCGCCGCTACCGCCGCAACCACGCGACCTTCGACGCGCTGCCCGACAAGGTGGCCATCCAGATCAACGACACCCACCCCGCGGTGGCCGTCCTCGAGCTCATGCGGCTGCTGGTGGACGTCGAGGGCCTGGCCTGGGAGAAGGCCTGGGGGCTGACGCAGGGGGTCTTCGGCTACACGAACCACACGCTGATGCCCGAGGCGCTCGAGAAGTGGTCGGTGGACCTCTTCGGCCGCGTCCTCCCGCGCCACCTCGAGATGGTCTACGACATCAACCACCGCTTCCTCCAGCAGGTCCTGCAGAAGTATCCGGGCGACGTGGACCGGATGCGCCGGATGTCGATCATCGAGGAGGGGCGGGACAAGTGGGTCCGGATGGCCCACCTGGCCGTGGTGGGGAGCCACTCGGTGAACGGCGTGTCGGAGCTCCACTGGCGGCTGCTGCGCGAGCGGCTGTTCCCGGAGTTCGACCAGATGTTCCCCGGCCGCTTCAACTCGAAGACCAACGGCATCACGCCCCGGCGCTGGCTGCTGTCCTGCAACCCCGGCCTCTCGGGCCTGATCGCCGACCGGATCGGCACCTCCTGGCCCGCCTCGCTCGACCAGCTCCGGCGGCTCGCGCCCCTGGCGGAGGACGCGGCCTTCCGGGCGGAGTGGCGGGGCGTGAAGCGGAAGAACAAGGAGCGGCTCGCGGCGCTCATCGACCACATGACCGGCGTCCGCGTCTCGCCCGACGCGATGATGGACGTCCAGGTGAAGCGCATCCACGAGTACAAGCGCCAGTTGATGAACATCCTCCGCGTGGTGGACCTCTACCGGCGGATGAAGGAGCCGGGGGGCGACGCGCTCCCGCCGCGCACGATCGTCTTCGGCGGGAAGGCCGCCCCGGGTTACGAGATGGCCAAGCTCATCATCCGGCTCATCAACGGGGTCTCCAACGTCGTGAACCGCGACCCCTCGATGGAGGGCCGCCTCCGCGTCGTCTTCCTCGAGAACTACGGCGTGTCGCTGGCCGAGGTGATCATCCCCGCGGCGGACCTCTCCGAGCAGATCTCGACCGCCGGGATGGAGGCCTCGGGCACGGGCAACATGAAGTTCGCGCTCAACGGCGCGCTCACGATCGGCACCCTCGACGGCGCGAACATCGAGATCAAGGAGGAGGTCGGGGACGAGAACATCTTCATCTTCGGCCTCACCGCCGAGGACGTGGCGCTCGTCCGCGAGCACGGCTACGACCCGATGCGGGAGATCCAGGCCTCCCCCGCGCTGGCCCAGGCGCTGCAGATGATTGCCGGGAGCCTCTTCAGCCCCGACGAGCCCGGACGCTTCCGGCCCATCGTCGACTCGCTGAGCAAGGGCGACTGGTTCCTGGTGCTGAAGGACTTCGCGTCCTACGTGGCCTGCCAGGACCGCGTCGGCCAGCTCTGGCGCGACCCCGAGCGCTGGTCCCGGATGTCGATCCTGAACACCTCCGGCATGGGCAAGTTCTCGAGCGACCGCTGCGCGATGGAGTACGCGAAGGAGATCTGGAACGTCCAGCCGGCCCCCATCACCGTCGGATAAGAGACGAAAGAGAATGGCGAATAGCGGCGGAGCCGGTCCCCCCTCGATCCCCCCCCGGGGGATCGCCAGGGGGCCCTTCTTCCGTGATTCGCCATCATTCTTCGTCCTCTGGATTTCGAGCACCCCGGATCCCATAATGGTCCCATGATGAATCTGATCGCGATCCTGCTCGCCTCGGTCTGCCTTCAGGAGACGAAGACCATCGTCCGCCAGGAGAAGGCCGAGTACAACGCCGCCGTCACCAAGATCAAGGAGGCGGCATCGCTGGTCGAGTCGGATCCGCAGACCGCGGTCGAGCGCTGCACCGAGCTCATCGGAAACGCCAAGCTCCGGGTCTTCGAGTGCGTCCTGAAGATCGAGCAGCGGCCGGGCGACTACACTGAGGATCTCTTCCTGCCCTACCAGATCCGCGGCCAGGCCAGGGTCAACCTGTCGAAGAAGGCGACCCCCGAGAACGCCCAGAAGCTGCTCGCCGGCGCGGTCGAGGATTTCAACGAGTCGGCGAAGCGCGGGGTGACCCCGAGCGCCGAGCTCGCCAGGAACGCCCAGGCGGTCCTGGCCAAGCTGAAGGCCGACGCCACGAAGCTGCCCGAGACCGTGAAGGCCGATCCCGTCGCGAAGTTCCGCGAGAAGTGGATCCCGCTGATGGAGGGCAAGCGCTACAAGGCCGCCAAGACCCTCCTGGAGAAGGAGAGCGAGGGGCTGAGCGACGAGGACAGGAAGAACTACCTTCAGAACACGGAGCAGGCCTGCCGCGCGCTGCTCACCAACTGGGTCTCCGAGTTCCGTCCCCGCTTCGTGAACGCGCTGACCTTCGGGCTCGACCAGAAGACCACCGAGGAGTTCGACCTGCTCTTCACCCTGCCGCCGACGGAGGAGCTCATCCAGGCCCATCCGGCCGTGGACTGGGCCCGCCAGTTCGAGCCCGCCTTCCGGAACGTGCAGTCGCAGAAGGCCGCCCCGCACACGCTCGCCGCCGCGGCCGCGGCCTCCGTCCCGCTCGAGGAGCGCCTGGAGAACCCCTGGTTCAAGGCGGTCGAGGGCGCCGTGTTCCAGAGCCTCAAGGCCGGCATTTCCGCCGAGGTCGGCAACGCGCGCGACGCCTCGAAGGCGGACCGCGACAAGGCCCGCCAGAAGGCGGACGCGCTCCTGGACCAGTGGAAGGGCTTCGCCGGAAAGCTCGATGCGAAATTCGTCGAGCGCCACCGCTTCGTCACGGATCACGACGGCCAGCTGTCGAAGCTCTTCGAGGGCTTCCCCGCGGACCTCGCCTATCTCGAGAAGCTCGACAAGAGCCTCGACGCCGCGTTCGCCGCGGACTCGCCGGACGCGGAGCTGGGGAAGATCGAGGAGGCCGTCTCCGCGCTGGAGTCGCGGCCGAACCTGACGCGCGAGTCGCGCCAGAAGCTCTACACGTTGCACATCCTCGCGGGCGCGCTCCGCGGTCTCTTCGCCGGCAAGACCGAGGAGGCGGTGGCGGGGGAGTATGCCTCCTACCGGGCGAAGCTGCGCGAGACGGGCGGGGCGGGCGACGTGTCGAAGTACGGCCCGCGCGTGGAGAAGGTCTTCGGCAACCTACGGTAGCTCGACCACCTTGAGCCGGGCGTCCTGCATCCGGCCGGTGATCTGGTAGATCCGGCCGTCCTTGAGCTGCGCCGCCGGAATCTTCTCCAGCTTCTTCGTCGAGCCGTGGGTGAACTCCACCTCGATGTCGCCGATCTCGACCGGCCCGATCATCGCCGGGGTCAGCCGCTGCTTGATGACGACGTCCTTGCCCCCCGAGGTGAGCTTCGTGATCTCGGCGAAGGGCCCCACGAGGATCTTGAGGGTCACGCTGCCCTTGTAGTTGGCGATCGGAACCGCGGCGTCGCGTGCTTTCTGGACCTGGTCGGCGTAGCGCTTCAGGGAGTCGACGTCCTTCAGGGCGGCCAGGATCGTGCCGCACCAGCCCACCAGGCGTCCCGCGACGGCCGCATCCTTGGTGTTCCGGAGATCGCGGACCACGTCGTCCGTCTTGCCCGTCTGCAGCTGGAACCACAGCTTGATGTCGGTGTCCCGGTTGGGCGCGTCGGCCTTCATGGCGAGCAGATGCTTCTGCACGCGCACTCCGAGCGTCGCATCGCCGGGCTTCCAGGTGTCGTAGTCCAGCGCCTCCGACAGGGGGCCCCAGGCGTTGTACCACTCCTGGGCCTTCTTCGCCGCCTCGGCGGCGATCCTGACGTTCGGATCCTCGACGGGCGGATCCTTGACGACCACCGGGGACGGATCCTTCACGATCACGACGGGAGGCGGCGGGGGAATCGGCTTCGGCTGGGGGCGGGTGGCGAGCCAGGCGATCACGCCGCCGGCCGCCAGCACGATCAGGCCGACGACGACGGGCCAGATGTTGCGCTTGACCTGCTTGGCGGCGAGCTTGAGCGAGCTGGGCCCTTTCGCCTCGATGTCCTGGTTCGTGAGATAGCGCTTGAGGTCGTCGGCCAGGGCCTGCGCAGAGGGGTAGCGGTCCGCCTTCTCCTTGGCCATCGCCTTGAGGACGATCTGCTCCACCTGCTCCGGCACGTTCGCATTGTGGGTGCGGAGCGGGATCGGATCCTCCTTGCAGACCGCCATCAGGATCGCCATGGGGGTCTGGCCGCTGAAGGGCTGTTTCTTGCAGAGGACGGCGTACATCGTGGCGCCGAGCGAGTAGACGTCGCTCTGGGCGTCGATCTGGTCGAGCTTGCCCTCGGCCTGCTCGGGGGGCATGTAGGCCGGCGTTCCCATGACGGCGCCGGACACCGAGATCGAGCTTTCCGCCTGGATCGCCTTGGCGAGGCCGAAGTCCATCACGTAGGGCCACTTGTCGGTGGTCAGCATGATGTTCGCCGGCTTGAGGTCGCGGTGGACGACGCCCGCCTTGTGGGCGGCCTCCATGCCCTGGGCGACCTTCATGAAGATGTCGAGGATCTCGGCGATGGGAAACTCCGTGGCGGCGGACATCGTGGTCCCGTCGATGTACTCCATGGCCAGGTAGTGGCGCGTGCTCTGGCCCGCCTGGGTGGCCGGGGCCTCGCCGACCTCGTAGATGGGGGCGATGTTCGGATGGCGCAGCCGTGCGGCGAGTTTCGCCTCGCGCTGGAAGCGCATCACGTCCTCGTCCTCGGAGACAAGCAGGAACTTGATGGCGACCCAGCGGGTGAGCTTCTTGTCCCAGGCCTTCCACACGGCGCCCATGCCGCCCTTGCCGATCTGCTTGACCAGGATGTAGTTGGTCAGCTGGCGCGACGGATCCTCGGCGTACTGGGAGGCCTCCTCCGGGATGTCGTCGAGGCGCGACTTGGACGAGCCCCCCTTCTTTAGGGAGCCTCCCGCGGTCCTCGAGTCCGACTTGGGGCCGCCGTCCGTGCGGGAGGAGGGCGGCTTGCTGCCCGTCTCCGGCTTGGAGGATTCCTGCTTGATGGTGTCTCCGCCCTGCACGGAGGGTCCGGTGGTCGAGCCGGTCGAGGCAGGGGGAGCGCTGGGCGGGCCGGTCTTGACGTCCAGATTCCCCTTCTCGTTGGGTTCATCCGGAACCTTGATCGTGTCGCCGCCCACGCTGTCGACCATCGCGGGAAATTATAGCCCGGTTTCCGACGGCGCCGCAAGAGCTAAGCCTTGCGGGCACCTCTCCGGGGCAGCGCCAGGAACATCGCGGCCGCGAGCAGCGCCCCGAGCGTCCCCCAGGGCATCGCCGCGGGCGTGACGGTCGAGCATCCGCACATGCCCTTGCCGTTGCCGACCTGCTGGGTGCGGGGGGGCGGCGGGGGCGGAGGCGGACCCGCGGGAGCCGCCGTGGCCGAGGACTGGTTCGAGGGGTTGCTGGTCATGACGGAGACCGCGACCACCACGTAGAAGTAGGGCGTGCCCGGGGTCGCCGTCGTGTCGTTGTAGGTGGTCCCGGCGATTCCGTTCACGACGGTCGTGTAGGTGCCCGAGGCGGTTCCGCGCAGTAGGCTGTAGGTCGTCGCCCCTGCGGCGGCGGTCCAGGTCAGGTTGATCTGGCCGGGCTGGCCGGCCGCGACGAGCCCCGTGGGCGCGGGCTGGCCGTTGATGAGGATCATGATCTCGGGTTGGGTGAGGGCCCGGGTGTAGATGCGCGCCTCGTCGATGTTGCCGGCGAAGCGGTTGGAGCCGTAGTCGCCGCCGAGGTGGAGCTCGCTGATCCCGTTGGCCGGCGAGGCGCCCGCGGCGTTGCCCGTGGTCGGGTCCGCCGCCCCTCCCACGTACATGATCATGTTGCCCGAAGTGGAGTCGTAGGTTCCGGCCACGTGGGTCCAGCCGCCGGCACTCGAGACGGTGCGGGGGGCGGTGGAGATGCCGATGTTCCCCGTCGCGCCGCACACCGCAAAGCTGAGGTAGTTGCTCGCATCCAGGCGCATCATGTATCCGTTCTGGGCGTAAGTGCCGCTCCAGTCCCACTTCTCGATGATGCCCCGCTGGGTGCCGCCCGGCGCGGCCGTCGGCCGGATCCAGGCGGCCAGGGTGAATGATCCGGTGAAGCTCAGGGAAGCGGAATCGGGGACGATCACGATCTGGTTGCTCGCACCGGTGATCGCCAGGCTGGCGGGATTGCCCGGAGGCACGGCCGCCTTGTTCACGGCGTCGATCAGCGCCCCCGGCTGGAGCGTGCCGTTGTTCGCGTTTCCGGAGAGGTCGGACGTCACGCTGGCGACCGCCGCATCCAGCGGCCAGTAGGCCACCATGTTCGGCACGGGAACGACAGGCAGCGCCGCCTGGAACAGGGGGGCCGACCGCGCCGGGGGCGCCTGCGACAGGAGCGCCGCCGCCGCCGCCAGCACCGTGCGGCCCCGCCTTCGAAATGTAACGGAATCGTCGAACGGCGGGGGCCGTGCATCAGGGTGAGCTTCCGGGGGGGAATTGCGACGCGAAAAAGAATTCAGTCGCAAATTTCGCCGCTATAGTCACCTTGGGAATGGAAGAAGAGGCCCTGGTCCGGGCGGCCCGCCGCGGGGATCGAGCGTCCTTCGACCGGCTGGTCGAACGCTACGCGCACGCGGTCGTGGCGCGCCAGTTCGGGTGGACCCGGGACGCGTCCGCGGCGGAGGACCTCGCCCAGGAGACCTTCCTGCGCGCCTGGCAGGGGCTCGGCCGCCTGGAGGACCTCCGCGCCTTCGGCAGCTGGCTGCTGTCGATCGGAGGCTTTGTGGGACAGGAGTGGCTGCGGAGGAAGCAGTCGGACTTGAAGGCCCGCTCGAACCTGGCGGCGCTCCCCTCCGTCGCGCGCGACGAGGGGCCCGATCCGGCGCTGGCCCGGGCGCTGGCGGAGCTGGCGCCCGACGTGCAGCAGC
>JACQFK010000474.1 GCA_016200125.1 Planctomycetota bacterium | reverse complement strand
GTCGCGAGCGGTCCGGGCGGCGGGCCCGACCTGCCCCCCGCGGCGCCCCGCGGCTGGTGCTACGGCGACACCTACGGCGTCTGCAAGGGCGGCCCCGCCTACGCCGCGATGACGACGGGCGCGACGGGCACCATCGTGATCTACGAGTACATCCAGGGCAAGGACTGGAAGAAGAACGAGCACGTCCGCAGCGGCCTGGCCTGGCTGGCGAAGAACTGGTCGGTCACCGATAACATCGGGCCCTCGGAGGTCGAGGACGGCGCGGGCAACTCCTACCTCTACTACTACCTCTATGCCCTCGAGCGCCTGGGCATGCTCTACGACACCGGCAAGATCGGCGGCCACCTCTGGTATCCGGAGGGCGCGAAGGTCCTGCTGGACGCCCAGGCGAAGGACGGCTCCTGGAACGGCAGCCGCCCCAGCCAGCCGGTCTGGGACACCTGCTTCGCCATCCTCTTCCTGAAGCGCGCGACGCGGCCGCTGGTCGCCTCGGAGGCGAAGAAGTAGCCGCCCGCTGGATTCAGGCGCTGCTTCCCGCTACAATCCCCGCCTCGTGCACCCCTACCTCCGCACCCGGCTCGCCGTGCAGATGTTCCTCGCGGGCGCGGTCTTCGGCGCCTACCAGCCGGTCCTTCCCCCCTACCTGAAGAGCCTCGGCTTCACGGAGTTCCAGATCGGCCTCGCGCTCGCCTCGGCCAACATCGCCACCATCCTCTCGCCCCTCCTCGTGGGGCAGGCCGCCGACCGTTGGATGGCCTCCGAGCGGCTCCTGGCGATCCTGAATGCGGCCTGCGGCGGCGTCCTGCTGCTCGCGGTGCGGGTCAGCGGCTTCGTCCCCTTCCTCGCGATGTTCTTCATCGCGATGCTCGTGACCGTCCCCCTCTTCTCGATGGCGACCTCGATCGCGCTCCAGAACCTGCCCGACGGCGCGCGCGACTTCCCGGCGATCCGGGCCTGCGGGACCTTCGGCCACGTCACGGGCGCGAACCTGCTCTCCGGATGGCTCACGCTGACCCACCGATCCTTCTCCGACTCGCTGATCCTGGCGGGGCTGATCGCGTTCGCGAGCGCCGGCTACGCCCTCACGCTCCCGCACACGCCTCCGCGGCACGACGCGGCGGGGCGCAGCGCGATCGGCCGGGCCGCCGGGATGCTCCGCGACCCCGGCTTCGCCCTCTTCCTGGGGCTCCTCTTCCTGGTCCAGCTCTTCGGGACTGCCTACTACGCCCGCGGGCCGGTCTTCCTGCTCGGCTCCGTGTCGAAGGAAGGGCTGTCGTCGCTGATGAGCATCGGCCAGATCGTCGAGATCTTCGTCGTGCTGCTCCTGCCCCTCCTGTACGGCCGGCTGGGGGCGAAGGCGACGATGTCGATCGGCCTGGGCGCCTGGGCCCTGCGCTTCGGCCTCTGGGCCTGGGGGGGCTCCACCGCGCTCCTCGTGGCCGCGGTCGCGCTCCACGGCATCTGCTTCGCCTGCGGCCGGATCGCGGCGACGATCTACGTCGACCGCATCTGCCCGCAGGACGCCCGGGCGAGCGCCCAGAGCCTCCTCAGCGTCCTGGTCGACGGGAGCGGCGCCGTCCTGGGCAACCTCATCATCAGCCAGGTGGTGACTCATTACACGGTCGCGGGCGCGCCCGACTGGCGCTCGATCTGGCTGGTGCCCACGATCGGCCTCTCGGGCGTCTTCCTCGCCTTTGTCATCGGGTTCCGCGCCCGCAGGGGCGAAATCATGCCCGCGGCCCGAATTCCCTGAACCTTCGCCCGGCCACCGGGTTTAAGCGGGCGAAGGAGACGTTGATTTCCATGATTCGCGCGATCCCCCCAACGTCGGAAGCGATCCGGCCCGGCCGCGAAGGCCGGGAGCGGATGTCCCTTTGCCTGCGCGTCGCGGCGCGATGCCCCGGACGGAAGTTCTCGTCGCTGGATCGCCCGGCCGACGGCGGGCGAAGCGGCTGCGGGGTGACGGCATGATCTGATTCGAAACCTTACCCTTCGTCAAAACCCCGCGTCCGGAAGGGCGAGGGGTTTTTTTGTTTACCCGTCGAAGCGCTCCGGCGCGAAGGCGGGTTGTCGTCGGTCCGCCGCCATCGGGCACGCCCGGGGGCGGATCGAGAAGCTTTCTGACAATCGGGCCGGAAACGAAACGCGCGGGGGGCGCGGGCGGAGGGAATCCGCCCCGCGTCCCCCGCGCCCGCGGGCGCCTTTAGCTCAAAAGGAGAGCGCCGGTCTTCCAAACCGGTGATGCGGGTGCAAGCCCCGCAAGGCGCTCCAACCGAAGAACGAAAACCGAAATGAAGGGGGCTTCCTAGCACAAGCAGGAGTGCAGCGGTTTCATAAGCCGCCCGTCCCGGTGCGAGTCCGGGGGAAGCCGCCAGGGAAGCGAAGGCAGTTGGCGTGCCAACCCGCCTCGAAAGCGGCTGCCCTTCACGGGGTCGCAGGTTCGATTCCTGCCGCTTCCTCCAGATCAACCCCGCCCGGCGAGCCAGGCCTTCCGCCGGGGCTCGGGAAACCGCTCGATCGCGTAGCGCAGCATCGTCCGCGGCATGACCCCGTGGTGGCGCCGGAGGAAGGACTCCAGCGCCGCGACGTCGCGCTTGCCGACCTCGCGGAGCATCCAGCCCGTGGCCTTGTGGATCAGGTCCTCCCCGTCGCGCAGCAGGCGCCGCGCGACCGCGAGCGTGTCGCCGAAGCGCTTTCGCCGGATGGAGTGGAACGTCGAGACGATCGCGATCCGGCGCACCCAGAGATTCCGCGAGGCCGCCCAGGCCAGGAGCTGCGCGCGGCCCACGCCGTGGGGGCCCACCACGTGCTCCGCGCTCGCGTCGACCAGGTCCCAGTTGTTGATCCGGGGGAAGCTCCTCACGTAGAGCCGGAAGGCGGCCCCGCGCTCGGCCGCCGACCCCTTCCGATAGCGTTCGACCAGGAGCAGAAGCCCGAGGAGCCGCTCCTCGTGCCAGGGTGACCGGAGGAGCTGCGGAAGATGGCCGAAGTCCGCCGGGTGGAAGCGGCGCAGGAGCGACCGGACCTGGGGTACCGTGAGGCCGAGGAAGCGGTCGCCCTCTCCGTACTCGCCGGCCCCGGTCTTGAAGAAGCGCTGGAGCAGGGCCGCGCGCGGCGGATCGGCCCGGCTCCGCAGCGCTTTCCGGATCTCCGCTACTTCGCCCACACCTTTCCGTTCGGAAATTCGTGGGCGTCGAGCGACTCGGGCCTCATCCGGATCGAGTAGCCGGGAGCGGTCGGGGGCAGGTAGCGGCCGTTGCGGATCACGACGGGATCGAAGAAATGCTCGTGGAGGTGGTCGACGTACTCCAGGATCCGGTTCTCGAGCGACGCGCCGACGCAGATATAGTCGATCAGCGACAGGTGCTGGACGAACTCGCAGAGGCCGACGCCCCCGGCGTGGGGGCAGACGGGGACGCCGAACTTCGCGGCCATCAGCATGACGGCGAGGATTTCGTTCACGCCGCCCAGCCGGCAGCTGTCGAGCTGGCAGAACTTGATCGCCTCCGCCTGGAAGAGCTGCTTGAAGATGACGCGGTTCTGGCAGGCCTCGCCGGTGGCGACGCCGACCGGGATGGCCCGGGCGATGGCGGCGTGGCCCAGGCTGTCGTCGGGGCACGTGGGCTCCTCGATCCACCAGAGGTCGAAGCGGGCGAGCTCCTTCATCCAGCGGATCGCCTCGCCGACGTCCCACTTCTGGTTCGCGTCGACCATGAGCTTGCGGTCCGGGCCGATCTCCTCGCGCACGATCGTGAGGCGGCGGATGTCGTCCTTCAGGTCGCCGCCGACCTTCATCTTGAAATGGGACCAGCCGCCGGCCAGCCCCTCGCGGCAGAGGCGGCGGATCTTGGCGTCGTCGTAGCCGAGCCAGCCCGCCGAGGTCGTGTAGGCGGGGAAGCCGTCGCGCCGCATCTCGGCCTCGCGCGCCGCCTTGCCGGGCGCGTTCCGCCGGAGGATCGCGAGGGCCTCGTCGG
>JACQFK010000473.1 GCA_016200125.1 Planctomycetota bacterium | reverse complement strand
GGAAGGGCTTCAAGGGCGCGCTCGACCCCGCGCGCTTCGCGTTCTTCCGCGACCGCATCGGACCCCAGGCGGCGATCCTCTACGCCCCCCGCGGGTGGGTCGGCCGCACCCCCAAGGAGCAGGAGGAGATCGTCAAGGCCGCCCGCGCCCGCCTCGCCGCCGGCGACGCGCGCTTCGAGGACTTCTACCGCCTCGCGATCGCCGCCTATCACGAGCACCAGCCCATCCAGTCCACCCAGCACCTGCAGTCGGCGCTGCGCCTCTCGCCCGTCGACGGCCGCGCCCTCCTGGCCCTGGGCCTCGTCTCGACCCGCACCGGCGCCGGCGAGACCGCCAAGCAGCGCTTCGCGGAGTGCATGTCCCTCGCCCCCGGGACGATCTGGTCGGTGTACGCGGGGGATGAGCTTCAGAAGCTCTGAAGAACGAAAATCGAAAATCGGGGAAGAGGCTCCCGGACGCCCCTACCCCTGATGCGGGATGCTTGAGGCTTGATTCGGATCCTAGAGGAAGTCGTTCAGGATCCGGTTGAACTCGGCGGGACGCTCGATCATCGGGATGTGGCCCGAGCCGCTGATGCAGGCCTTCTGCTGCGCGGGCACCATCGCGTACTGGTCGGGCGCGATCAGCAGGTCCTTGTCGGTCCCGATCGACAGCGTGGGCACCGCGAGCGAGGCCAGCTTCCCGCGCAGGTCCGCCTTCGCGAACGAGAGCAGCGAGCCGAACATCGACGCGTAGCTGCCCTTCGTCACGTCCATCGCGAGCGAGTCGTCGAGCCGGCCGATCAGCGTGAAGTCCCGCTCCACCCAGCGGCGGATCGGGCCGATCCGGCTGCCCCAGAAGAGCAGGCGTCGGATTCCCGGCCACATGCAGAGCCGGGTGCGGGACGAGAAGGCCGTCGCCCCGAGGACCAGCGGGTTGGAGACCGCCAGCTTCTCGATCCGCTCGGGATGCTCCAGCGCGTAGAGGAGCGCGAGCGTCCCGCCCATCGAGTGGCCCACCAGCGTCACGCGGTCGAGCTTCAGGGCGTCCAGGAACTTCCCGATCCAGGACGTCAGCCCTTCGAGCGTGTAGTCGCGCTTGGGCTTCTCCGAGATTCCGAAGCCCACGAAGTCGGGCGCGATGACCCGCCAGCGGGGCGAAAAGGCCGAGAAGCAGTACTTCCAGAAGCGGTGCGAGGCGGCCCAGCCGTGAAGCAGCACCAGCGGCGGCAGCGCCAGCCGGCCCTGCTGCGCGTAGGCGACCTCGGCGCCGTCCACCGAGACGCTCAGCAGGTCGAACTCCGTCGACTCGCGCGTCACGATCGGCAGCGGCGGCAGGCGGTCCGAGAGGCCGAACACGCGGTCTTCGATTTTCCCGGTTGAATGCATGGAGGAAGTCTAAAAAGAGTGGCATCCGGCATCAAGCATCAAGTATCAAGGAGCCGCCAAGATGCGGGCCGCCAGCCTCGCCCTTCTCGTCGCCCTTGCGTCCTGCGCGGACCTGCCGCGCGGGATCAGGCTCCCGGACGACCCGGCCCGCGACGAGCAGGAGGCCGTCGATCTCCTCTGCGAGCTGATCCGCTTCGACACCATCAACCCGCCCCAGCCGGGCTCCGGCCGTAAGAACGCCGGCGAGATCGCGCTGCTCCGCCACGTGAAGGGCCTTCTCGCCGACGACGGGGTCGCGTCGGAGATCCTCGAACGGGAGGAGGGCCGCGGCAACCTGGTCGCGCGCTTCAAAGGCAGCGGGAAGAAGCGCCCGCTCCTCCTCATGGCCCACGTCGACGTCGTCAACGTCGACCGCTCGCAGTGGGAAGTGGACCCGCTCTCGGGGAGGATCAAGGACGGGTTCATCTGGGGCCGCGGCGCGCTCGACGACAAGGACGACGCCGCGATCTTCATCCAGGTCCTCCGGGTCCTGGCCCGGACCAAGGCCCGCCTGTCCCGCGACGTGATCCTCATGCTCAACGCCGACGAGGAGTCGAGCGGGAAGTACGGCGCGAAGTGGATGGTGGAGTCCCACTGGGACCGGATCGACTGCGAGTTCGTCCTCTCCGAGGGCGGCAGCGCGATGCTGGGCGCGGGCGGCGTCGTCCAGTACGGCTTCGAGACCGCGGAGAAGGTCTACAACGACTTCCGCCTCTTCCTGCCCGGGGAGAGCGGCCACAGCTCGATCCCGCTCCAGCGCAACGCCATCTATGACGCGGCGCGGATCCTGTCGAAGATCGAGTCGTTCCAGATGCCGATCCGGCTGATCGAGACCACGCGCGCGTCCTTCGAGGGGCTGGCCGAGGCCCCCCCGGGGACCCTGTGGGGCCAGGCCGAGATGAAGAAGGCGGCGGCGGGCGATGCGGACGCCGCGGCCCGCCTCGCGCAGAACCCGCGCTACAACGCGCAGCTCCGCTCGACCTTCGTTCCGACCGTCGTGCGGGGCGGCATCCGCGAGAACGTCCTCCCGCCGGACATCGAGATCAACTTCAACGCGAGGCTCCTGCCGGGCGACCGGATCGACGACGTGATCCGAGCCCTCATGACCCGCGCGGGGATCTCCAAGTACGAGCTCGTCGAGGGCGACGAGGCGGCGGTCGAGAAGTGGAAGCGCGGACGCAAGGCGGGGGACGTCGGCGTGTTCCTGGTCGACCGCGGCGTGGACGCGCCGCCGTCGAAGCTCGACACGGACATGTACCGCGCGCTGGTCGCGACGGCGAAGAAGCTCTCGCCGCAGGCCGTGGTGGTCCCGCGGATGAGCACGGGGGCGACCGACCTGCGCTTCTTCCGCCTCAAGGGCGTGCAGAGCTACGGCGTCAGCCCCTGCCCGGTCGGCGAGGTCGAGGAATCGACGCCCCATCACCACAACGAGCGGGTGCGCGTCGAGAGCGTGAAGCAGGGGCTCCGGTTCATGCTTGAGACGGTGCGGGAAGCCGGACGTTAACCGCCCGCGGGCCGCGGACGTCCAAGGGGCATGAAGAGAATCCTGCTCGCCCTGCTGCTCGCGCCTCCCTCGCTGCTCAGCGCCTCCCTGATCCAGGATCCTCCCCGGAAGTACACCGGCTTCCTCCGCTGAAACCCGGCTGGGCTTCCGCCGGCGGCGGAACTCTGGGTCCTGCAGGACGATCCGGTGGAGTTCGGGAAGGAGGCGGCGCGGCGGGCGGGGCCCTTCCGGTGGCCCTGGATGGCGGCGGTGGGGATGCTGGGGCTGGCGGCCTACATGCCGAAGCGGAGGACGATGTATCCCGCGAGGGTGACATAGACGGCGAGGCTGCCGTTGAAGAACGTCGCGGCGACGAGCGTGATCTTCCCCTCGCTGGGGTAGGCGTGCCCCAGCCGGACGCGCAGCCAGGCGGAGAATCCGGCGACGAGGCCGACGACGAACGCGATCCCGGCGGGGATGAGCAGGTAGGCGCCCGCGAAGAGGCCGGCCAGGACGCAGGCCAGGCCGCAGCCCGCGAGAAAGAGCGCGCCGCGCGCCGAGACCGGGGGAAGGCGCCGCAGGATCGTCGTTTCCATCATGGGAGTCACTCCACTCGTCTGGAATTAGATCGTCAATTCGGGCGTCTTTGAGGAGCGATTCGCGCTGGACGGAAAATGCCCGTCGTGCTATACGGATGCTCATGGTCAACGTCCCCGGAAAACGGCTCACGAAGGACGAGGTCGCGTCGCTCAACGCGAAGCTCGAAAAGGCGTCGCCCCAGGAGGTCCTCCAGTGGGCGCTGTCGGCCTTCGGACGCTCGATCGCGCTGGCCTGGAGCGGGGCGGAGGACGTGGCGGTGCTCGACATGATGCATCGCCTCGACCCGAAGGCCGCGCGCGTCTTCACGCTCGACACGGGCCGCCTCAACCCCGAGACCTACGAGCTCATCGACGAGGTCCAGGCGAAATACAAGATCAGGGTCGAGATCCTGTTCCCGGAGGCGGCGGCGGTCGAGAAGATGACGGCGGAGAAGGGGGTCAACCTCTTCTACCGGTCGCTCGAGAACCGCAAGGAATGCTGCGGCGTCCGGAAGGTGGAGCCGCTCAACCGCATGCTGAAGTCCCTGGACGGCTGGATCACCGGGCTGCGCCGGACCCAGGCCGTGACGCGGGGGAAGCTCGCGAAGGTCGAGCTCGACTTCCAGCACGACAAGATCGTGAAGGTGAACCCGCTCGCCGACTGGACGACGGCGCAGGTCTTCGACTACCTGAAGGCGAACGGCGTGCCCGCGAACAAGCTGCACGCGATGGGCTATCCATCGATCGGCTGCGCTCCCTGCACGCGGGCGGTGAAGCCGGGCGAGGACGAGCGGGCCGGCCGCTGGTGGTGGGAGAATCCCGACTCGAAGGAGTGCGGGCTCCACCCGACTCCCTAGTCCAGGCTGTCCCAGGCCTGGGACTTCAGTTCCTCTTCGGTCGGATGGGCTTCGACCCCCCGGTCGTGGCCCAAGATCCTCTTGTAGACCACGTTCGATTCGCTGATGAGGTAGGTGCCGTGGCGCCCCTTCTCGATGGGCGAGGGGAATTCGCAGGCGGCGAAGCGGTCCGGCCCCCGGGCCGTCTCGTCGGCGTGCCGGATCGCCCGGATCTTGAAGCCGTGCCGGGGCACCGGAGTTCCGTATGGGCCGAGGTCTCCGACCGGACGATCATCCGCCATCGCCACGGAAAGCTCGATCAGCTTGATCTCCTGACCTTGGTTCTTCAGCGTGTAGAGTCCCGCGACATCTCCCCTCCAGTAGTCAGTGCGGCCGTTTCCGTCGCGGTCATTGGCGCGGAAATCAGCCTGGGCGGACGCGATGGTCTTCAGGTCCCCTGAAGCGCTCCGCACATTCGAGCCGCTTCACCGGTCGGAACCGGCCACTGCGGGAGTCAGGAGAGCCGCGAGGGCCGCGACGATCGTGCCGGCGACCGAGACGACGATCAGGATCCGCTTCATGGGGTCTCCTCTTCTTCCGCTTCCTCGTCCGCCGAGGCGACCGACAGTTCGATCAGCTTGATGGAATCCCCGTCGGCACGGTAAAGACCGACGCCGGCGGTCCAGAAGTCGTTCACGCGGTTCCAGTCGCGATCGCAGGCCCGAAAGTCCACTTCCGCCTCGGCCAGGGTGCGAAGCGAGTCGCCGGCGCAGCGCTGGGAAAACCGCTGCCACTCGTCGTGCTCCGGTGGGGCGGAGTCGATGCCGGGGTCGCTTGGAATGCAGGCCACCACCAGCGCTGCGGCCAGGAGGACCCTGTTCATCAATCGAGCTTTGACCAAGACTGCTTCATCTCCTCTTCGGTGGGGAAGACCTCGATGCCCTGCGGGTGGGGCAGGGCCGTCCGGTAGACGGTGTTGTTCTCGTCGACGACGAAGGTGTACTTGTCCTTCGCCGGATCGGCCGGATAAGCGCAGGCGGCGAACTGGGTCACCGCATCGATCGTCGTTTCGTCGGCGTGGCGGATCGCCTTGAACCAGTAGCCGGACTTGGGCTTGGGTTTGCCCAGCGCCGAAAGGTCCCTCGCGGGACGGCCGTCGGCCAGCGCGAGGTCGAGGGGGATGAGCTTGATCGCGGGGCCCCCGCCGGGGGCAAGGGCGTAGAGCCCCGCGATGTCCGCCCGCCAGAAATTTGCAGTGCGACTTCCGTCCCGGTCGTTGGCCCGGAACTCCGCCTGGGCGGAGGAGATCATCTTGAGGCACGTGGAGGCAGGCCGTTCGCTGCTATGATGGCGATGGGACTGGAAGGTGACGCACTCGAAACAGCCGTTCGACGCGACGAAGATGAAGGCTCCAAGCCCCGCCGCGATCAGGATGGCGATCCAGGAGAAGAGGCGCACCCCCACCCTTCAGCAAACGGCATGCCGTATTACGTTACTAATACAGAAGGGGGAGGGAGCCTGTACCTGACGGAAATTGTCGACACTCTCCGGCGGGACTGCCGGAGAGTGTCGATCAGACCGCGGCGGGCTTGGCGTTGGGGCTCCAGCCGGCGCGGCAGACCTCGGCGTCCTCCCGGCCCGGCGCGAAGGCGCCCGGCAGGTAGACCCACTCGATCTTCTCGAACGCGAGCATCAGGTTCTCGAAGGGCGTCCGCGCGTCGCTCTGGGGCGCGCCCGAGAGGCCGTAGTTCGTCACGTGGACGTTCGTCAGCCGGATCTCCATGAACTTCGCCTTCGAGCCGTCCTGGACGCAGAGCTCGATCAGGGCCTCCCGGAAGCGGCGGCCCTCGGCCGTCGCGCGGGCCAGCTGCGGCGTGGCGCGGTCCGCCAGCTTGGTCACGGAGACGTCGGTCATCGTCGTCCGGCCGCCGCGCTCCTGCGGGCCGTTGACGTTCTGGTTGAACGAGTCGATGAGCATCCAGCCGGCGCGGGCCGGATCGCCGCAGTCGCCGTCGATCCCTTCCAGCTTTAGATAGGCCGTGTAGCTCATGGCGGTCTCCTTTCCCTTCTCCTGAGAAGGAAAGTCCCGCCTGAGTTACAGGAGCGTCGCGAGTCCCCGCGTCAGCACGGCCTCGCCCGCAACGTTGACCGTCTGGAAGGAGATCCGGCCCTCCTTCTTCCAGAACGAGGTCGTGAGGACGTCGTTCGGGTAGACGGGCTTGGCGAAGCGGACCTGGAGGGCGGAGAGGGTCTTCGGCAGCGCCTTGGAGACCAGCGCCAGCGTGCCCAGGCCGTGGAGGATCACGTCCTTGAAGCCCGCCGACTGGGCGAAGCCCTTGTCGACGTGGATCGGATTCATGTCCCCGGAGGCCTCGGCGTAGCGCCGGGGCAGGTCCGAGGGGACCGTCAGCACGTGGGTGGAATCGGCGGGCGGCGGCGGCTTCTCGGCCGCAGCGGGGACCGCGGGCTTGTCGCCCTTCGACTCGCCCCGGAAGAAGAGGCCCGACGTCATCTGGACCAGCGGCTCGCCTTCGCAGAAGAGGGTCTGCTCGAAATTGAGGATCTGGCCCGAGGACTTGTCCTCGATGGACCGGACGCGGCCCCGCGGCGTGATCAGGTCCCAGGCCTTGAGCGGCCGGCGGAACGTGAATTCCTGCTCGCCGTGGACCATCCGCGAGAGCTCGCCGTTGAAGTCGGGATCCTCGAAGAGCTTCACGAAGGGATCCTTCCCCAGCGTGACCGGGAAGATGAGCGATCCCGCATCCTCGACCGCGGCGTCGTAGGCGGCGAGCCGCTCGGGCCGGATCAGGAGCGCCGCGCCGTCGAAGCGCTTGCCGATCAGCGCGCGGTGCAGCCCCTTCTCGGGCGCGAACGTGAAGATCTGCCGAAACTTCATCCAGCCGGGCGGATGGGTGACCTTGATCTTGCCCTCGCCGAAGGCCTTCTGGACGTCGACCGAGGCGTCGACGATGCCCGCGAGCGTGGCGCCGTCCGTCGTGATCACGCAGGTGGCCAGGGGGACCGGCGGCTTCACGGAGACGGTCTTGTCCTTGATCTCGAGCGTCGCGGCCTGGCCGTCGACCTTGAAGAGCAGGGTCCCGTTGAAGCCCGCCGCCTTGTCGGGGAGGAACTGACTGGTCAGGCGGGAGAGCAGGGCGCGCAGGTCGAGCGACTTCGGCGCGGCGGCCGCGGCCGGGGCGGCGCCGACCTTGATCTTCTTGAAGTCGAAGGCCTTGCCGAACTTCGCGAGGTCGGGCACTTTCGTGGCCTTGAGCTTGCCCGACATGAAGGCCATGTCGCCCTTGATCCGGCCCTCGACCATCCCGAGCAGCGTGTTGGCGTCCGTGGTGATGACCGACGTCGGCGCGTCCGGCTTTCCGGCGGCCACGCGCACCTTCTTGTCCTTCACCTCGACCGTCCAGTCGCCGGCGCCCGTCACCGCGAAATGGATGAGGGTGTCCCAGCCGGCCGACTTCTCGGAATCGAAGGCGCCGGCGAGCGACTGGAACACGGAGGCGATCGAGCCTCCGCCCCCCGCCGCCGGCGCGGCCGCGGGGCCGTCGAGCTTGATCTTCTTGAAGTCGAAGGCCTTTCCGAACTTGCCGAGGTCCGGAACCTTCGTCGCCTTGAGCTTGCCGCTCATGAAGGCGGCGTCGCCCTTGACCCGGCCCTGGACCATCCCGATGAGCGTGTCGGCGTCCATGGAGATCACGCAGGTGGGGGCCTCCGGCTTGCCTTCCGCGACGCGGACGGCCTTGTTCTTCACCTCGACGGTCCAGTCGCCGCCGCCCGCCACGGCAAAGTGCATCAGCGAGTCCCAGCCGGCCGACTTCTCCGGATCGAAGGCGCCGGCCAGCCCCTTGAAGATCGACGCCACGCTCGGTCCGCCCGCGGCGGCCGCCGCCGGAGCCGCTTTGGGGGCCTCGGGCGTCCGGATCCACTCGTTGATCTCCGCGGGCGTCCAGGCTTCCTTCTTCTCCTTCCCCTCGGAGATCTCCATCTTGTACTCGAACAGATGGCGTCCGTGGACGCCGATGATGCGGCCGCTCAGGTCCTTCGAGAGGTCGCTGGCGAAGAAGACGACGACGGGCGACACCTCCTCGGGACGGTACTCCGAGGGGATGCTCTCGATGTCCTCGGTCATCCGCGTCTTGGCGATCGGCGCGATCGCGTTCACGGTGATCCCGTCCTTCGCGAGCTCCATCGCCGCGGTCAGCGTGAAGCCGTAGATGCCCGCCTTGGCGGCGCTGTAGTTCGACTGGCCGAAATTGCCCTTGAGGCCCGCCACGGACGTCGTGTTGATGATCCGCCCGCCCGTCCCTTTCTCCTTCATGACCTTCGCCGCGGCGCGCGTGCAGACGAAGGTCCCGCGCAGGTGGACCGCGAGCACGAGGTCCCACATCTCGTCGGTCATGTTGTGGATCGTCTTGTCGCGCAGGATGCCGGCGTTGTTGACCAGGATGTCGACCTTCCCGAACGCGTCGACCGCCGTCTTCACGATCTTCTCGCCGCCGTCGGCGACGGAGTCGTAGTTCGCCACCGCCTGGCCGCCGGCCTTCTTGATCTCCTCGACCACGGCGTCGGCCGTCTTCGCCGCGCCCCCCGAGCCGTCCCGCGCGACGCCGGGATCGTTGACGACGATCTTCGCGCCCTCGGCGGCGAAGGCGAGGGCGTGGGAGCGCCCGAGCCCGCCGCCCGCGCCGGTGATGATCGCGACCTTGCCTTCAAGGAGTTTCATCAGATTCTCTCGATGATGGAGGCGACGCCCTGGCCCATGCCGATGCACATCGTGACGAGTCCGCGCTTCGCGCTGCGCCGCTCCATCTCGTAGAGGAGGGTGGTGAGCAGCCGTGCTCCGGAGCAACCCAGCGGGTGGCCCAGAGCGATCGCGCCGCCGTTCACGTTGACGCGCGCGGGATCGACGCCCGTTTCCTTCATCCACGCCAGCACCACCGGCGCGAAGGCCTCGTTGCACTCGAAGAGGTCGATGTCCTTCACCTTGAGCCCGGCCATCCGGAGCACCTTCTCGGTTGCGGGGATCGGGCCGGTCAGCATGATCGTGGGATCGACGCCGACCGCGGCGGTCGCGACGAAGCGCGCGCGGGGCCGGCGGTCGAGCTTCTTCGCCCGCTCGGGGGAGGCGAGCAGGAGCGCCGCCGCGCCGTCGGAGATCTGGCTGGAGTTGGCCGCCGTGATGACGCCGCCCTCCTTGAACGCCGCGCGGAGCGTCCCCATCTTCTCGACCGACGTGTCCTTGCGCGGGCCCTCGTCGGCGGTGACGCCGTCGATCGGCAGGATCTCGGGCTTGAAGTCGGCCTTGAGCGCCTTCTGGTGGCTGGCGAATGAGAACTCGTCCAGCTGCCGGCGCGAAAGCTGCCACTTCTCGGCGATGAACTCCGCCGAGATGCCTTGGTTGACGAGATCGAATCTGTCCGTGATCCGGGGCGAGAACGGTCCGCCGTCGCTGCCCATGGGGACGCGGCTCATCGACTCGGTGCCCGCGCCGATCGCGAGCTCCGCCTGCCCCGACCCGATCTCCGCGGCCGCGAAGGCGACCGCCTGGAGGCTGGAGGCGCAGAGGCGGTTCACGGCCGCCGCCGGGACGGTCACCGGGAAGCCGCCCGCGAGGGCGGCGTTGCGGGCGATGTTGAAGCCCTGCTCCTGGATCTGCGTGACGCAGCCCAGGACGATGTCGTCGACCGTCGCCGGATCGATGCCGTTGCGCTGGACGAGCGCCGCCATGACCTCGCCGGCCAGGTCGTCGGGCCGCCAGTGGGCGAGCGCGCCGTCCTTCTTGCCGACCGGGGTCCTCAGCGCGTCGAGAATGAGCGCGTCCCTACTCACCGTCGCCTCCCTGGGAGAGATACCTGACGATCGTGTTTTTCTGGATCTCCGCGGTGCCTTCCCAGATCCTGAAAATGATCGCATCCATGAGCCAGCGGCCGCAGTCGTACTCCTTCATGAAGCCGTAGCCGCCGTGGATCTGGATGGCGTCCAGGCAGGCCTGCACGGCCACTTCGCCGCAGTAGAGCTTCGCCTGGCTGCCCTCGCCGCGGGTGAAGGGGACGTTGTTCGACGCCATCCACGCCGCCTTCCACACGAGGCCCCGGGCGGCCTGGATGTGCGTCTCCAGGTCGGCCAGCTTGTGGCCCACGGCCTGGAACTCGATGATCGGCTTCTTCTGGACGCGCGTCTTCGCGTAGGCGACGGCCGTCTCGTGCGCCGCCCGGGCGATGCCGAGGGCCGCGGAGGCGACCATGACGCGCGACGATTCGAGCGTGGAGACCACGCCCATCATGCCGCCCGTGGTGTCCGATCCCAGCTTGTTCTCGGCGGGGATGCGGACATCCTCGAGGTGGACTTCGGTGGTGTTCGTGGCGAGCACGCCCCACTTGATGTAGTCGGAGCCGGCCTTGAGGCCCTTCGCGCCCTTCTGGACGATGAAGCCAGCAAGACCCTGGACCCGTTCGGCGGTCGACTTCGCGTCCGGGTTCGTCTGGGCGATGACGACGTAGGTGTCGGCGATGCCGCCGTTGGTGATGAACTGCTTGGTGCCGTTCAGGACCCAGTCCTTGCCGTCCCTGCGGGCGCTGGTCGACATCCCTGTGACGTTGGATCCGGCGCCGGGCTCCGTGAGGCAGAAGGCGCCGATGTGGGGCATCTTCGCATCGTTGTTCGGGTTGCAGAAGGGGGTGAGCCAGCGCTTGTTCTGCTCGGGGGTGCCCATCGCCTCGATCGCCTTGGCGCAGAGGCCGCTGGCGACGATGTGGATGGCGATGCCGGCGTCCCCCCAGCAGAGCTCCTCGACCATGAGGCAGGTGATGATCTTGTCGGTGACGCCCAGGCCGCCCAGCTCGGACGGGAAGTAGTAGTCGATGAGCCGCAGGGCGTTGGCCTTCTTGAGGACCTCGTCGAGGGCCTCGTGGGGGATCTTCTGCCCCTGGCGGTAGTACTTGTCGGCGAGGGGCCGGATCTCGGTCCGCGCGAAGTCGCGGGCCATGTCCTGCATCATTTTCTGTTCTTCGTTCAGCGCGAAGTCGACCATGTCCTATCCCTTAACGGTTGCCCGCTGCTCGATCTTCCGGCGGAGCCGGAGCCACCAGCGCTCGCTGGCGTCGGAGGTCTCCTTGGCCTTCTCGCGGAGGTAGTAGAGGTGGAAGGGCCAGCGCACGGGGAAGCGCTCCTCGAGCGTCTTGAGCGATTCGCGGAAGCGGGCGAGGTCGGCCAGGTGCTTGTCCACCGCCCGGGTCACGGCCTCCGGAGGCAGCCGGGGGGTGAAGTAGAGGGCGATGTCGAAGGGGCTGACGAAGCGCTGCCGCTGGGCCATCGCGTCCTCGAGCAGCTGGTGGAAGGCCTTCTTCCCGGCGGGGCTGATCCGGTAGACGCGCTGCTCGGGCCGCCGGCCCTTCCGCGAGACGCTCCCCTTTACCCAGCCCTTCGCCTCCAGCCGCTTGAGCGTGTAGTACACCGTCCCCGAGGTGATCTCGACCAGGTGCTCGAGGCGGTCGTCGATCTCCCGCTTGAGCTCGTAGCCCGAGCGGGGCCCCTGCTCGATGAAGCCCAGGAGCGTGATCGCGTTGACCGGGTCGAAGGTGGCCGGCATAGTTCTATTACTTAGACTATTCTAATTAAACTATGTTCCGGCGAAAAAGCAAGGATCGGAGCGGGAAAATCAGGGCTTTTTCGGCGCGGCGCCCCAGCCCTCCTTGCGGAGGGCGGCGAAGGCCTCGTCGACCGGCTTCTCCGTGAAGAGCAGGACCCCCCGGGCCTCGGCGGACCGCCCGGGCTCGATCGTGCCGTAGAAGGGGTCGGCGTGCAGGCAGGGGATGTTCGCGTTCGAGAGGATGCTCTTGCCTGGGCTCCAGGCGACGACGATGCGGCGCTTGCCGTCGAGCGACTCCACGGAGGCGATCGCGGCGTCGAGCCCCGCTTCGATGAGCCCGCCCTGCTTCTCGGCGAACCCGTTGTCCTGCTGGTCGCAGCCGGCGACCGTCCCGCCCTTCACCTTGGCCTGCGCGGTCTTCGTGGCGACCTCGCTGAGCGCGACCGGCTTGCCCTCGCGGAGGACGAAGGTGTGCTTGAAGTTGTCCACCCACTGGGGGAAGCCCGAGAGCTCCCGGTAGTGCCAGCAGTAGAGCGGCTTCACTACCGGAAGCGGGATCTTGCCGCCGTTCACGATCTTGATCCTGAACTCGACCCGGTCCGCGCCGACCGCCTTCGCCTCGCCTTCGACGCGCACGCCGGGCGCCGTGGGGCTCTCCACGTCCAGCGCGGCGCTGCGGACGTCGGGCGCCGCCTCCCAGCGGCCGCGCGGCGCCTTGTCATTGTGGCGGAGGATGCCCATGCCGCGCGACTCGTACTCGAGGTGCTCGGGGAAATTGACGACGAGCTTCCCCCCGTCGGTCCAGGGGGGGACGATCGTGAGCCCGTAGGCGTACTCGCCCGCGTACTTCTCGAATCTTGGCCCGGTCTCGGGGACGGGGATGCCGATCAGGACGACCAGGACCAGTCCGAGCTTCATTCGCGGACCTCGAAGTCGTCGATCAGCACCCGCGCGTCGGCGGGGCCCTCGAAGTGGATCTTGATGTTGTTCATCATGCAGCCGTCGAGGCTGGGGCCGTCCATCGCCCAGCCCGCGCGCGCCTCGACCCCGCGGAACTCCACGGTCTTCCATTCGCCCTTCTTGAGGCCGGTGACGTAGTAGCGGGCGTTGTCCTTGAGCTTGTCCGACCAGATCATGACCGACACCTGGTCGAGGGCCGCGAGCGGCTTGAGGCGGAAGCGGATCGACGTGGTCTCCCCCACGGTGGCGGTCCAGGCGCCCCAGGCGCCCGTCCCCTTCGGCGGGATCGACAGCGCGCCTTCCGTGATTTCCCCTCCGCTGAACTTGGAGGAGCCGCTGTCGAAGTTCTCGCTGAAGATCACCTTGCCGGCGCGGGCCCCCGGCGCCGGCGCGCCCGGCTGCAGCGCGCTGCGCCCGGGCGTCGCGATCTTCTTGCCGGCCTTCGGGATCCCGCTGACCCCGCCGATGTATTCCGTGGCCAGCACGATGTCGTCGAACCAGATCTCGTAGACGCGGTCGAGGGACGTGTCGTTGTTGTGGCGCGCCGACTGTTCGGTGATGTAGTAGAGCAGCCAGAAGGTGTTCACCTTGAGGGCGTCGCTCGTGCGCCAGCGGATCCCCTTGAAGTCGCCGACCTTCTTGCCGTCGACCCAGAAGGCCTGCTCGCCGTCGGCGGCTTGCGGGGTCGAGTTGGCCTTGAGCATCGCCTCGATGCAGTACCAGCGGCCCGGCTGGATGGGATCCGGCTGCGGCGGATCGAAGAAGTTGCCCCAGTACTTCCCGGCGCCGTCGCCCTTCATCTCGTGCCAGTAGGAGTAGAAGTGCCAGACCCCGGGCGCGGGCGCCTTGCCCCACTGGCCCCAGGGTTCGATCCCCGTCGAGAAGCCCTGGTCGCCCGCGGGCTTGAAGCCCGCCGTGCCCTTGGGCCAGGGGGTCGGCGTCTTGTCGGCGCTCAGGTGGACGAAATGGTGGATGTAGCCGGACTTCGGGTGGAACTTCACGTAGAAGCGCGCGAAGAGCGTGTCCACGTCCTTCGTATGCGTGTAGAGGTGGCCGTTCTTCGAGATGTGGAGCGAGCGGTTTCCGGGCGAGCCCGGCGGGATCTCGGACGAGAGGTCCATGTTCCCGGGCTGCGACAGCTCGCCCCAGCGGGCGCCGATCTCCTTGAGGTCGCCGCTTTCGAAGTCCTCGACGAAGAGCACCCGCGGATCCTTCTCGATCCCCTCGTCGCCGGGGTACTGCGCGGCGATCCCCTGGGCCGAGGTCTGGCTGCTCTGCGCGGGAGCCACGGACGCCGTCTTCGACTGCACCGGGCCGATGTAGTCGGTGGCGACGACGAGATCGTCGAAGCTCACCTCGTAGACGCGCTTCGGATGCTCGGCGTCCTTGTTCAGGTCCTCGGTGTGGCCGTCGTGGTTCAGCCAGAAGCTGTTGAGCTTCAGCTGGTCCGTCGTGCGCCAGCGGAAGCCCTTCCACTCGCCGATCTTCTTCCCGTCGACCCAGAAGGCCTGCTCGCCGTCGGCGGCGCCGGGCGAGCTGTTGGCCTGGATCATCATCTCGACGCTGTACCAGCGGCCCCGCTCGATCGGCTCCTGCGGCGTCATGAAGTTGTTGCCCCAGTAGTCGCCGCGGCCGTCGGGCTTCATCTCGTGCCAGTAGGAGTAGAGCATCCACTTGCCCGGCGGCTTCTCGGTCCCCCAGTTCCCCCAGGCGTCCAGGGCCGAGCCGAAGAAGTTGTCTCCCGCGGGCTTCTTCCCGGCGAAGCCCTTGGGCCAGGGCGTCGGCTCCCCGTCGGCCAGCAGGAAGGGGAGATGGTGGGTGTAGCCGCACTGGGGATGGAACTTGATGGAGTAGCGGACGTAGACCCGGTCCGACGCCTTGAAGTGGGTGTAGAGGCTGCCGAAGGCGATCCGGAGCGAGCGGCGGCCGCCGCTGCCGGAGGGGACGTCCTCGGTGAAGGCGAGGTTCTGCGGCTTGCCGCAGTCCCCCCAGCGCTTCGCGAGATCCTTCACCTCGCCGGTCTCGAAATTCTCGGCGAAGAGCACGCGCGGATCCTTGTCGATGCCCTCGTCGCCCGGGTATTGCGCGGCGATGCCCGTCTGTTGAAGCAGGGCGAGAAGCAGCAGGGCGCTCATTTCTGGGTCTCCACGAGCTCGATGTCGTCGAAGTACAGCGGCCCCGCCGCGCCGGAGACGTTGATGTTGAACCAGGAGAAGCGGTCGCCCTCCTGGGGATGCGTGCCGTCGCTCAGGCGGAAGAAGTCGGGCAGGGGGATCTCGACCGTCTCCCACTTGCCTACGCCGATGTTCTTCATCTCGACGCGGAAGTTGTCCTGCACGCGGTCGCAGAAGAGCTGGATCCACACGCTCTCGGCCCCCGAGGTCCAGTAGCGGAAGCGCAGCTTGAGGGTGGAGCGGAAGGTCCAGACCCGCTTGTCGACGCGCGAGAGGTCGGCCGTGAGCCCGGGAGCCCCCTCTAGGCAGAAGCGGTTGAGCCCGCGCGCGGGGCCGAAGCTGACGACGCGGCCGCTGGTCCAGAGCAGCGGCAGGCGCCCGTCCTCGAAGTCGTAGCGGAAGCGGCTGACCTCGGGGCCGTCGAGCTCGCGCCGCCAGGCGTTCGCGCGGTCGGCGTCGACGGCACGGGGCTTCGCGGGCGCGGCGCCTTTCCTCGCGCTCGCCGCGTTCCCGGCGGGGACGGCCACCTCGCCCTTCTCGTTGGAGATCCGGATCTCGCCGGCCGAGACATAGACCTCCGTGTGGCCGTTGCGCTTGACGGAGAACTGGGTGCCCGTGACCTGGACGCGCGCGTCGGGCGTGACGACGGAGAACTTCTGTCCGGGCGAGGGGACGACCTCGAAGAAGGCCTCCCCCTTTTCGAGGGACAGCGAAGGCGGCGCCGCGGAGAGGATGTGGAGCTCGCTGCGCGGGCGCAGCGTCGCGCGGGTGCCGTCCGGCAGCGTGAAGCGCGCCGTCTTGTCGGCCGAGCGGATCGCGGCGGCCTCGTCCCACTCCGCGGATTTCACGATCTTCCTCCAGGTGTCGCCGTCCTGCAGCTCCAGCGCGCCTTCGACGTCCGCCAGCGTCAGCACGACCCGCACGGACTTCGTCGCCGGAGGCGGGGTCGCGGGACGGGGAGGCTCGACGGGCGCCGGGGCGGGCTTCGGGGGCTCGACCGGCCGGGGTGCGGGGACAGGAGCCGGGACCGGAACGGGGGGAGCGGGCGGCGTCGGAACCACGAGCGGTTCGGGCCGGGGCTCCGGGGGCTTCGGCGCGGGCGGAGGCGGCACGGGGTCGAGGACCGTCTCGAGCGGCGGCGCCGCCGGGACGGCCACCATCTCACGAGGTGCGGGGGCGGAGGTCTCGCGGGTGGCCAGGATCACCACCAGGAGGATGGCCGCGGCGGCGGCAATCCCGAGCGCCCATCTCCAGCCGGACGACTCCGGCGCGGGGCGCTTCGGAATGCGGGCGGCGATCCGGCGGAGGAGCGCGGGGTTCGCGGCGGAGGGCAGGGCGCGGCCGAGCGCCGCAAGATCGCCGGCGAGCGAACGGAGCTCCGCGCGCCGGGCGCGGCAGGCCTCGCAGCCCTCGAGGTG
>JACQFK010000472.1 GCA_016200125.1 Planctomycetota bacterium | reverse complement strand
GAGGAGGACCGCCCCTGCGCCGATCAGCGACGCCTCGACGACCTTGCCCTTTCGGATGCGGTACATCCAGAGGCCCACGAAGAGCGCGATCGGGATCGTGCAGGCGATCGTAAAGACGCCCCAGGAGCTGCCGCGGATCAGGCGACGCGCGCCGTCGGAGAGCGGATAGGCGCCCTTCTCCGGCAAACCGATCTGACCCTCCAGTTCGAAGTCCTCCTGGACGGTGAGGCTGCTGCCCGCCGAGTACTGGATGCGGACGGGACCCGGCACTTTCCAGAGGTTCGGGGTGCCCGCCGGCTCCGGCCGCTTCCCGGAATCGTAGAGGAGGACGGTTCCCTTGGGGAACTTGAGCTCCTCGCCACCGAGCGCCTTGACGACGACGAGCCCGAGGCCGGCGAGCGCGTTGACGACGATGAAGAGGATCGCGACGGCGCAGACGACGCCGGCGACGGGGCCGATCTCCTCGCGGGCGATCTCGGCGAGCGAGCGGCCGTTGCGGCGGAGCGACGCGGCGAGGATCAGGAAGTCCTGGGTGGCCCCCGCGAGCACGACGCCGATGACGAGCCAGAGCAGCCCCGGCAGGAATCCGAACTGCGCGGCGAGCACGGGCCCGACCAGGGGCCCGGCGCCCGAGATCGCGGCGAAGTGGTGGCCGAAGAGGACCCACTTGTTGGTCGGATGGTAGTTGTGGCCGTCGTTGAGGAGATGGGCGGGCGTGATGCGGGCATCGTCGAGCGCGGCGACCTTGGCGGCGAGGAAGGCGCTGTAGAACCGATACCCGATCGCGAGCGAGCAGAGCACGGCGATCATGATCGGCAAGGCGCTCATGGGGTGTTATTGTAGTAAGCGCGACGGGTTAATCAATTACCCCCGGAGAACGGAATGGCGGAACAGTTTGCGATCGTCCTGGGGATCCTCGCGGCGCTGGCGGCACTGCCCGCATGGCTCTGCGGCTCGATCCTGAAGAGGCACGCCGCGAAGGACGGGGGCGCGGGATCGGACTGGATCCCGATGAGCCTCCTGCCCTACGGGCTCGGCCGCTTCCAGCACCGCCACAAGATCGCGATCGTCTGGGGCTACCTGTTCTCGAATCTCCTCTTCTTCGGCGCGGTGATCGCGATCGTCGTGATCCTCAAGTCCAAATGAGCGCCGCCGCCCTCCTGTTCCTGCTCGCGGCCTCCGTCCATGACGAGAAGCTCTCCGTCTCCCGCGTCGAGGTGAAAGACGGCGGGGTCGTCTGGACCGTCGACGTCGCCCTCCAGGGCCTCGAGAAGGTGCTGAAACTCCCCGCCGACCCGCTGGACCTCTCCGAGCGACAGCTCCAGGACATGAAGGACGAGGTCGTCCGCTACCTGCGGACCTGCATGAAACTGGAGATCGACGGCGCTCCGGTCGAGCCCGAGGCCGAGTCCCTCGAGCCGCTCACCGAGACCTTCATTGCCACGGGGGAGAAGTACATCGCCCACGCGCGGCAGAGATTCCGCTTCGCCGCCCCCTCGGTGAAGCGGCTGAAGCTCTCCGGCGCCTTCTTCTCCACCGTGACCGACCGCCACGAAGCGGTGGTCGGCGTCAGCTGGGACGGCGGCCAGCGGACCTTCAAGCGCACGGGGCCCTTCGACCTCGAGCTCACGGCCTCGCGGGTCCGCCCGACCTTCTGGAGCACCGCCTCGGAATTCCTCCTCTGGGGAATGCACCACATCCTCATCGGGTACGACCACATCGCGTTCCTGCTCGCCCTCCTCCTGGGGGCGAAGAAGCTGGGCGAGATGGTCCGCGTGGTGACGTCGTTCACGGTCGCCCACAGCCTGACGCTGCTGCTCGCGGCGCTCGACAGGATCCGGATCGCGCCGGCGGTGACGGAATCGCTGATCGCCCTGTCGATCGTCTACGTGGCGGCGGAGAACTATTTCATCAAGAATGCGCGCCACCGCTGGGTGCTCACCTTCGCGTTCGGTCTCGTCCACGGCCTGGGCTTCTCGTCCGTGCTCCGCGAGCGGCTCCAGGACCTGGAATCGGTCGGCGTTCCCGTCGTCTTCTTCAACCTCGGCGTGGAGTTCGGCCAGCTGGCGATCCTGCTCGTGATGTTCCCGGTCCTCTTCTGGATCCGGAAGGCGCCCGACGAGGCGGCCGCCGCCCGTCGCCAGCGAAAGCTCGTGATCTACGGCTCGGCGCCGATCCTGCTGATGGGGCTGGCGCTGCTCGTCGACCGGGTCTTCCAGCGCGGCTGGTTCCCCTGAAGACGAAGGGCGAAGGGCGAATAGCGAATAGCGGAAGAGGGATTCCCCATCCCCCTCGGGGGCTGACCTAGAGCTTCCGGTACTTGACGCCCTCCTTCGTGTCCTCGACCGACCAGCCGAGCGCCTTGATGCGGTCGCGCGCCTCGTCCGCGGCCTTGAAGTCCTTGCGCTTGCGCGCCTCGAGCCGGGCGTTGGCGAGCGCGACCACCTGGTCGGGCGGCTTCTCGTCGACCGCGGCGGCCAGGATGCCGAAGACGTCCCCGAAGCGTTCCAGCAGGCCCAGCGCCGCCGAGGCCGACGCGCCCGACAGTCCCTGGTCGATGGCGGCGTTGCCCGCGTTCCGGAAGGACTGCAGGACGCCGATCGCGCCCGACACGTCCAGGTCGTCGTCCATCCGTGCCTCGAAATCCCTGCGGAACTTCTCGAGGTCGATCGAGCCGGAGGGCCCGGGCTTCCTCGCGGCCTCCTGGAGCCGGCGCCGGAACTCCAGGATCTTGCCCAGGGCCTCGCGCGAATCGTCGAAGCTCTTCCACGAGAAGTTCACCCGCTGGCTGTAGCGGGAGGAGACCAGCGTGTAGCGGATCTCCTGGGGCGTGTAGCCCTTGTCGACCATGTCCTTCACAAGGATGACGTTCCCGAGCCGCTTGGAGATCTTCTCGCCGTTCCACATCATGTGGCGGGCGTGCATCCAGTGGCGCACGAAGGGCTTCCCCGTCGCCGCCTCGGACTGGGCGATCTCCGCCTCGTGGTGGGGGAAGATGTTGTCCTCGCCGCCGGTGTGGAGGTCGAAGGTCTCGCCGAGGTACTTCATCGACATCGCGGAGCACTCGATGTGCCAGCCCGGGAAGCCGCGGCCCCAGGGCGCGTCCCATTGCATCAGGTGCTTGGCGTCCGTCTTCCAGAGCGCAAAGTCGGCGGGGTGGCGCTTCTCCTTCACCTCGTCGCCCACCCGCCCCGATTCGCCGACCTTGATCGTCTCGAGCGTATTGCCCGAGAGCTTCCCGTAGGCCGGGAATCTCGTCACGTCGAAGTAGACGTTGCCGCCGACGGCGTAGGCGGCGCCCTTCTCCAGCAGCTTCCTGACGAGGGCGATCATCTCGGGGATGTGGTCGGTGGCCCGCGTGAACCGCGCGGGCTCGCGCATCAGGAGCGTCTTCCGGTCGGCGAAGAAGCGGTTCATGAAATGCTCGGCGACCTGCATCGCCGTCCACTTCATCTCGCGCGCCATGACGTCGATCTTGTCATCGCCCGAGTCGATGTCGTCCTGGGTGAGGTGGCCCACGTCGGTGATGTTGATGATCTGGGTGACCTTCCAGCCCTTGAACTCGAACCAGCGGCGCAGGGTGTCGGCGAACACGAAGGTCCGGTAGTTGCCGACGTGCTGGTCGCCGTAGACGGTCGGCCCGCAGTTGTACATGCGGACCTGGCCTGGCTCGGCGGGGGCGAACTCCTCGACCTGGTGGGTCAGGGTGTTGTAGAGCTTCATGCGGGTTTCAGCTCGGCGACCGCGTGGCATTCGATCGCCTCGCGCGCCCCGATCCAGCCCAGCCCCTCGCTGGTCTTCGCCTTCACGTTCACCTGGCCGCAGCCGGTCAGCGCGGCGATCCGGGCGCGGATCGCCTCGCGGTGGGGCGCGATCTTCGGCGCCTCCGCGATCACGGTGGCGTCGATGTTGACGATCGTCCACTTCCCCCGGAGCAGGTCGAGGACTTTGGCGAGCATCGCCTCGCTCGAGATGCCCTTGATCGAGGGATCGCTGTCGGGGAAGTGGCGGCCGATGTCGCCCTGCCCGGCGGCGCCGAGCAGAGCGTCGATCACCGCGTGGAGGAGCACGTCGCCGTCGGAATGGCCGAGGGGGCCCGTGGGATGGGGGATCTCCACGCCGCCCAGAAGGAATTTCCGCCCGGGGACGAGCTTGTGGAGGTCCCAGCCGTGGCCGATCGCCATGTCAGAGGTGAACTATAGCACCGGCAGGTGCGGCGCGCCACGAGTTACGAAACCGCGCGGGCGATCACGGTGCCGACGATGACGAGCATCGTCAGGGCGCCGAGCAGGGCGAGCGGGACGTAGACGAACAGGATGAGGAGCGCGCGGAGCACGCCGAGGCCGGCGGGTTCGCGGCCGGTCTCCTTCGCGGCGCGCCGGGCGCCGTCCAGGAAGTAGGCGTTGAGGATCAGCCCGGGAATCCAGAAGAAGAAGTATCCCACGAAGGTGACCATCGCCGCCATCAGGTAGGATGGAGGCTCGGCCGGCCGGGCCGCAGGCGCCGCCGCGACGAGCTCCTGCGCCTTCTCGTCCGCCCAGGTGCCGCAGTGGCGGCATTTCTTGGCTTCGACCTTCATCTCGCCGCCGCAGGCGGGGCAGAACTTCTTGGTCCGCGCGTCCGTCTGGACGTCGAGGATCTGGATGTCGGGCGGACGCTGGGCGTCCGCGCCGCTGAGCAGCGCGGTCGTGGCGTAGCGCGAGGCGTCGTCGTAGAAGAGGACCTCCAGGCGGCGGCCGCAGGCGCGGCAGTCGAAGCGCTCGCCCGCCCAGCCGCCGGGGATCGACTGCGCGGCCTGGCACTCGGGGCATTCCGAGCGGTACTCCCCCGCCGCCAGCGCGGGCCGGAAGATCCGCCGGTACTCGGCCAGCGCGGCCGCGCCGTCGGCGAAGCGGTTCTCGGGCTTCTCCTCCAGGCACTTGAAGACGAAGTCGTCCCACTTCGCGCCGAGGGCCCGGAACTTCAGGCTCACCGGCTTGATCACGAAGGGCTGCTCCCCCGTGATCAGGTGGTAGAGCAGCTTGCCGAAGGAGAAGACGTCCGAGGGCTTGCCGCAGCCGTCCGCGGCGATCTTGAAGCGCTCGGGCGCCGAGTAGAGCGGCGAGGCCACGCCCGTCGGCTGGTCGTCGTTCGTCGTCGACAGCGCGATGTCGCGCGCCGTGTCGAAGAGCGCGCCGTAGCCGACGTCGATGAGGCGGACGTCGCGCGACGGGGTCACCAGCACGTTGAGCGGCGAGAGGTCGCCGTGGACGAAGTCGTGGGCGTGGACCGCGGCGAGCGCCCGCAGCACCTGCTCGCCGATCGCCAGCCGCTCGTCGAGCGAAAGCGCGGGGTTCGAGATCAGCTCCTCGAGGGGCGAGCCCTCGATGAACTCCATCCGGAGATAGGGCGGATCGGCGTCGAGGTCCAGGTGTTCGACGCGGGGGAACCAGCGGCCTTCCGCGCCGTCGAGGCGGCCGAGGGCGTACTGGGCGAAGACCTCGCGGCGGAGATGGGCGGGCTTGCGGTCGCCGCTGAAGATCTTGAGCGCGACCTCGTGGCCCATGTACTCGGCGCGCCACACCTCGCCGTAATGGCCCCGCCCCACCTTCTCGAGGAGCTTGTGACCGTGAAGGGTTCCGCCGACGGCTACGTCCTGCATGACCGCCTCTCCGCTGTCGAAAGTATACTACTCCTTAGACGGCCGAACAACCGCCTTCGTTCCCGCATACCGCCGTCCCTCCAATCCGGTTTCCGACCCCGGGGCTTTCGTCTTTCCTGGAAATCGAGGGGGAGAGTAATTGCTGAAAGTCCGGACCCCTTTCCGGTATGCTCGGGAATCGGAATCGAGGGACTTTGACGATGAATCGGAACGCCAGGCTGCTCTTCGTCCTCACCGGCGGTCTCCTGTTCGCGGGCTTCGGCGGCGCCGGGGAGGCGCAGGAGAAGCCCGATGCGACCGGCAACGGCGACATCGTCATCGGCCCCGACTACGAGGTCGATCCCGACCTGAAGGACAAGGGCAGCCCCAAGGGGCAGGCCTTCAAGTTCTCGATGACGCTGGCGGACAGCAAGATCTTCCCGGGCAATGACGGCACCCTGGACCCGAAGAAGGAGGTCCGCAAAACGCGCGAGATCAGCGTCTACGTGCCCGCCGCCTACAAGGACGGCACGAAGGCGCCCCTGCAGGTGATCTTCGACGGCCCCGGCCAGATGGGCCTGGTGCGCAACGCGCTCGACAACCTGACGATCTCCAAGGACCCCAAGCGCAGCCTGCCGGCCTTCATCGTGGTCGCCATCCAGAACGGCGGCAACGACGGCAAGGGCAGCGAGCGCGGCCTTGAGTACGACACGATGTCCGACCGCCACGCCCGCTTCATCAACGACGAGGTGCTCCCCGCCGTCCTCGCCGACGAGAAGATCAAGGCCGCCTTCCCGAAGCTGGCCTTCACGTCGGATCCCTGGGGCCGCTCGGTGATGGGCTGCAGTTCCGGCGGCGCGGCCGCGCTCACGGCCGGCTGGTTCCGTCCCGACCTCTTCCGCCGGCTGATCACCTACTCGGGCACCTTCGTGGACCAGCAGGCCGACAACGCGCCGGAAGAGGCGAAGTTCCCGCTCGGCGCCTGGGAGTACCACTCCGGGATGAAGCTCATTGAAAACGCCGAGAAGAAGCCGCTGCGCATCTTCACGCACGTGTCCGAGAACGACCTTCGCGCCAACGATCCCGAAAGCACCAACCACAACTGGGTGATGGCCAACCAGCGGACCGCCGCCGCGCTGAAAGCCAAGGGCTACGACTACCGCTTCGTGTTCAGCAAGGCGACGAAGCACTGCGACGGCAAGGTGTTCCAGCAGACGCTGGCGGACACCCTGGTGTGGATGTGGCGGGGCTACCGCCCCGAGTAGGCCCGCCGGAGCAGCGTCAGGAGGAGGACGAGCGCGGCCTCCAGGCCCGTCGCGCCGCAGCCTCCGCCGCCCCCGCCTCCTCCGCCGCCGGCCGGCGGAGCGCCGCTCGCGGTGCCCGAACCCTTCACGCCCAGATGGACCGTGTAGAGCGACGTCTGCGCGGTGATGAACAGCGTCTGGCCGTCCGCGCCGCCGAAGCAGAGGTTCGTCGGCGTCTCGGGGATCAGGATCGTCCCGATCGAGGCGCCGTTCGGCAGGAACACCTGCACGCCGTTCCCCGCGCTCGAGAACACGCGTCCGTCCTGGTCGCAGCGGATGCCGTCGGGGTTCCCGATCGCCGGCGTCGCGAACACGCCCAGGTCGGCGACTGCGTTCATCGCCGACACGCTGGACGCGCGGATGTGGCGCTTCGACGGATCGGAGTCGGCGACGGAGAGCTTCGTCTCGTCCGGCGAGAAACAGAGGCCGTTGGGCTCGACGAGGTCGGTCAGCACGGCCTGGGCGATCCCCGTGCCGGGATCGAAGCGGAAGACGTAGTTGCCCGCCTGCTCCTGGGTCCGCCCCGCCAGGCCGTAGTCGGGATCGCTGAACCGGACGGTCCCGTCGGACTTGACGACGACGTCGTTCGGGGAGTTGAACAGCTTGCCGCCCGACTGGGTGGCCAGGTCGACGACGGAGTCCGCCGCGAGGATCCTGGGGAACTCGACGGGATCGTCGACGCTGAAGTCGACCGGCGCGGGAAGCAGCACGAAGGCCAGGATGGCGAAGCGCAGGGTCCTCCTTCGGGGCCGCCCGGGGGGATTATGGGGTGATCCCGCAGCGCCGTCATTCCTTCCCGCGCTTCAAAACTGTTGCATCCCGCCCCCGTTGCGAGTATAAAATCGACTCGCTTCGGGCCGTCAAATCGGCCCCGTGACCGGCCTCCGCGCTGCCAAGGCGGAGTCCGGGATCAAACGGGTGCGGAGAAAGCTCCGTATCTCCTTGGCAGGCAAATCTTACGGGCGTTCAGTGAAGGTGACGTAACCGGGGATACTATCGGCGCGGTTCGCCGCGGATCCCCGGAACCGGTGACGAATACCAAGGAGGGACCCGGACGCGCCGGGCGCGCCGCCCCCTCCGGAAAGGATATGGGATGAAGATCGCCGCCGCACAGATCAACCCCACGATCGGGGATATTTCCGGCAACGTCGACAAGATCCTGCAGTACATCGGCCGCGCCCGCGAGCTCGGCGCCCAGCTCGTCGTCTTCCCGGAGCTCTCGCTCACCGGCTACCCGCCCCGCGACCTCCTCGAGCGCTCGACCTTCATCGAGCAGAACATCAACGCGCTCGGCGAGCTCGCCCCGAGGTCAAGGACATCTCCGCGCTCGTCGGCTTCGTCGAGAAGAACCTCTCCGCCGAGGGCAAGCCGCTCTACAACGCCGCGGCGCTGCTCGAGGGCGGCGAGATCGCCTACGTCAGCTTCAAGTCGCTCCTGCCGACCTACGACGTCTTCGACGAGGCGCGCTACTTCGAGCCCGCCGCCGGCACCGCCCCGCTCAAGATCGGCGGCCAGAAGATCGCCCTCACGATCTGCGAGGACATCTGGACCGACGAGATGTGCGGCCCCCGCAAGTACGCGAAGGACCCCCTCGCCGAGATGGCCAAGAAGAAGTTCCAGCTGATCCTCAACATGTCCGCCTCGCCCTGGAACATCGGCAAGGACGGGCTCCGCGAGGAGCTGATGAAGAAGCAGGCGAAGACCTACAACTGCCCCGTGATCTGCGTCAACCAGGTCGGCGGCAACGACGAGCTCGTCTTCGACGGCAACTCCTTCGCGGTCGACGCCACCGGCAACATCATCGCCCACGCCAAGCCCTTCGAGGAGGACATCATCCTCATCGACCTCGACTACGGCGCCGGCGACCAGCACGGCGTGAAGCTCTCCGACGTCGACGCGGTCTACCGCGCCCTCGTCCTGGGCACGCGCGACTACGCCCACAAGTGCGGCTTCAAGAAGGCGGTCGTCGGCCTCTCGGGCGGCATCGACTCGGCGCTCGTCGCGACGATCGCGGCCGAGGCCCTCGGGCCCGACCACGTGCTGGGCGTCTCGCTCCCCACCCAGTTCACGAGCGACGCCTCGAAGAAGGACGCCGAGAGCCTCGCGAAGCACCTCGGCATCGACTTCAAGACGATCCCGATCCAGCCGGTCTTCGACAGCTTCGCCGGCGAGCTCGGCAAGGTCATCAGCGGCCGCCCCGGGGACCTGGCCGACCAGAACCTCCAGGCGCGCATCCGCGGCTCGATGCTCATGGCGATCTCCAACAAGCAGGGCCACCTCCTGCTCTCCACCGGCAACAAGAGCGAGCTCGCCACCGGCTACACCACGCTCTACGGCGACATGGCCGGCGGCCTCGACGTGCTGGCCGACGTCCCCAAGACCCTCGTCTACCGGATCGCCAAGGAGGTCGTGAACTCCGGCCGCGAGCTCATCCCGGCGAACACGATCAGCCGCCCGCCCAGCGCGGAGCTCCGGCACAACCAGCGCGACTCGGACGACCTTCCCGAGTACGAGGTGCTCGACCCCATCCTCAAGCTGTACATCGAGGAGGGCAAGTCCCCGGAGGAGATCGTCGCGGCGGGCCACGCCAAGGAGGCGGTCGACAAGGCGGTCGCGCTGATCGAGAAGAACGAATACAAGCGCCGCCAGTCGCCGGTGGGCCTCCGCGTGACCTCGAAGGCGTTCGGCACGGGCCGCCGCTTCCCGATCGCGAGGAAGCTCTAGAGCGGCGGAAGTGAGGGGGCGTGAAGCCGTCCGCCGTCAGCGTCGCCGTCGACCTGGTCATCTTCACCGTCCGTGACGGCGCGCTCCAGGTCCTGCTCATCGAGCGCGGCATCCCGCCCTTCAAGGGTCAGTGGGCGCTTCCGGGCGGCTTCGTCCTCGAGCGCGAGACCCTCGAGCAGGCCGCCCGCCGCGAGCTCGAGGAGGAGACGGGCCTCAGGGACGTCTACCTCGAGCAGCTCTTCACCTTCGGCGATCCCGACCGCGACCCGCGCGGCCGCACCTTCGCGGTCGCCTACTACGCGCTGACGCCGCCCGCGCCGCTCCACGCGTCGACCGACGCGGCGAACGCCGCCTGGCACCCCGCCGCCCGCCCGCCGAAGCTGGCCTTCGACCACGCGAAGATCCTGCGGACGGGACTCGAGCGGCTGCGGGCGAAGCTCGGCTACTCGACCGTCGGCTTCGAGCTGCTGCCCCGCCAGTTCACCCTCACGGAGCTCCAGTCGCTCTACGAGGCGATCCTCGAGCGCCCGCTCGACAAGCGCAACTTCCGCAAGAAGATCCTCTCGCTCGGCCTGCTCAAGTCCGAGGGGCAGAAGCGGGCCGCGGGCGCCCACCGCCCCGCGCGGCTGTACTCGTTCGCCCTCGCCAAGGTGAAGATCCTGGACGGACAGATCGTATGAAGGTGCTCATCGTCTACAAGAAGTCCTTCCTCGAGTCGCACGCCGGCGACCGGAAGGGGCTCGCCCATCTCGATCCGGCGGACCGCGACCGCCTGCTGCGAGCCGACGTCGAGAACCGCCGCTCCCTGGGCGACGTGACAGCCCATCTCGCGCGGCGCGGGATCGACTTCG
>JACQFK010000494.1 GCA_016200125.1 Planctomycetota bacterium | reverse complement strand
TCCAGCGAGTCGGTGACGGTGCCGGTGGAGCCGCTGGCGGAGGCCTCCTTGATCTTCCAGTCCTTGTCCTTGTTGGCCTCCCACCAGCCCGTCCAGTTGGTGACGCTGTCGGCGTAGTCCTGGCCGGTGAGGACCGTGAGGGCGCGGCCGATGCGGAGCAGCAGACCGCCGGTGCTCTTCTCGTTCGCCTTCATCGCCTTGACCAGGGGCTCGACCGAGGTCTTGTCGCCCAGCGAGAGGATCTGGTCGACGGCCATGAGCTTCACGTCGTCGTTCGCGGCCCCCTCGAGGACCTTGAAGCAGAGCGCGACCAGCGGCTTGTTCGCGTGGTTGCAGACGGCGGCCATGGCGTCGCGCGACACGGGCTTCGCCTTGTTGGCGATGATGAATTCCGCGAGCAGGCCGAGCGCGGCCGGATCCTGGAACGACGCGGCGGCGTTGAGCAGGGTCAGCGCGCACTCGTTGGCGGCCGGGTCGTCCGCGGCGTCCTTCTTCGAGTCGCGGGCGGGCGGCTTCGAGATCGCCCCGAGGAGGATTTTCATCGCGTCCGCCGAGTCCGCGGTGAGGAGCGCCGCGACGGCGGTCTCGACGCCCTTCCGGTTCTGGTCCTTCAGGGCCTGGAGGAGCGCCTTCTCGGCGCCCTTGAGATCCTGCGCGAAGAGGGCGCCGGAACACAGGGCCAGCGCGGCCGCGGCGATCATCGTGCGCATGGCGGTCCCCCCAGAAAGTCTACCCCGCGAATGGCTCGCCCCATAATGGGTGACACCGGCCGGACGCCGCTTCGTCCACATATTGCATCCGCGGCGCGAAGCGATCAATTGTTGCCGCGCCCGGAGGAATCCGTTTCAATGGCCCTTCCATGAACGCGCCCGCCGAGTCCGATCCCATCGCCCAGCGGCTGAAGACGAGCCGCATCGACCTGCTGGACCTGAGCCTGCGGAATCCGCTGCTCAACTACCGGCCCTCGACGAGGCGCGGGCTCGAGGTCATCGACGAGAAGGCCCCGCAGATCTTCTCCTTCCTCGTCGTCGAGGGCGGCTCGCTCAGGGTCCATCATACCAAGAAGACCGCGCCGGGCGACGAGGACAAGGACGTCTTCTTCCTGGACGACCAGTCCCCCGGGCCCGCGGAGCTCGGCGTCGGCGAGGCGAACGCGCCCAACAGCCTGGCCACCCCCTACACGAAGGAGGCGCTCGCGGGCCGGCTCCTCGCCACGGCGTCGGACGCCTGGCTCACGATCCAGGAGCAGGGCGTCAACACGCTCTTCCTCGCCCTCGGCATGCTCCATTGGAAGGAAGAGGAGGCCGCCACGGAACTCCGCCTGGCGCCGCTCCTGCTCATCCCGGTGAAGCTGGAGCGGAAGACCGCCCGCTCCTTCTGGCAGCTGTCCGCCACCGACGAGGACTGCGGCGTCAACCTGTCGCTCGTCGAAAAGCTGAAGGAGCTCGGCCTCAAGCTGCCGCCCGCGCCGCCGCTCGAGACGGTCGAGGATCTCGAGAAGTTCTTCGCGCTCGTCGAGGAGGCCGTCGCCGAGAAGACGGGCTGGGCGGTCTCGCGCGACCGCATGGCGGTGGGCTTCTTCAGCTTCGGAAAGTTCCTGATGTACAAGGATCTCGATCCCGAGGCCTGGCCCGCCGGCGCGAAGCCGGGGGACCATCCCCTGCTGGCCGCGATCCTCCGCGACGGCTTCCGCGACCGGGGCGGCGCCGTCCCGCCCGACGCGAGCATCGACGCCGTCCGCCCGCCCGGCAAGACCATGGAGGTGATGGACGCCGACGGCTCGCAGGCCGAGGCGCTCGCCGAGGTGGCGGCGGGCCGCTCGCTGGTGATCCAGGGCCCGCCCGGCACCGGGAAGAGCCAGACGATCTCGAACCTGATCGCGGAGGCGGTGAACGCGGGGAAGCGGGTGCTCTTCGTCGCGGAGAAGCTCGCCGCGCTCGAGGTCGTCAAGCGGCGCCTCGAGAGCGTCGGGCTCGGCGAGCTCTGCCTCGAGCTCCACAGCAACAAGGCCTCCAAGAAGGAGGTCGCCGCCGACCTGGGGCGCACGCTGGCGCTGGGGCGGCCCAAGATCGCGACGGGCCTCGAACAGGGCCTGCCCGAGCTCCGCGACCGGCTCAACAAGTACGCGCGGGCGGTCTCGGCGCCGGTGGGCGCCTCCGACGTCACGCCCTATCACGCGATCGGCGTCCTCGAGCGCCTGGGGACGCTGCCCGAGCCGCTGCCGAAGCTGGCCTGCCCGCCGATGGGGGAGTGGACGAAGGCGGAATACGACGCCGCCGCGGCCGCGCTGCAGGACCTGGCGGCGAAGATCGCGGAACTCGGCGTGCCGGCGCGGCATCCCTTCGACGGCTGCGGCCTGGTGGAGCTCATGCCCGGGGATCTCGAGAAGATCGAGGCGGCGCTGCAGGCGGCGATGGCGGCGGGAAAAGTCGCGCGCGAGTCGGGCGCGGCGCTGGCGAAGGCGATGGGCCTCTCCGCGCCCCCGGACATCGGGGCCCTGGAGACGCTCGACGTGCTCGCCGCGCTCGCGCTCGAGGCGCCGGATCTCCACGGCGTGCCGCCGATCGGCCCGGCCTGGGACCGCCCCGAGACGCAGAAGGCGTTCGCCGAGGCGGGCGAGCGGGCGCTGAAGCGCCGCGCGATCCTTGCATCGCAGTCCAAGACGCTGATCTCCCAGGCCTGGGACCAGGATGTGCTGGCTGCTCGCGGCGACCTGATCGCCGACGGCGGCTCCTGGTGGAAGCGGCTGATCTCCGGCCGCTTCAAGGAGGCGAGGCGGAAGATCCAGTCGGTCTGCGCCGCCCCCGCGCCGTCGAAGCCCGAGGAGCTGATCGCGCTGACCGACAAGATCCTCGAGGCGCAGCGCCTCAAGGCCGAGATCGCCGAGCGATCGGGCGCCGCGAAGGCCCTGGTCGGCGACCGCGCCCTGGCCGCCGACGC
>JACQFK010000493.1 GCA_016200125.1 Planctomycetota bacterium | reverse complement strand
GGCCCCCACTTCCTGGGCATCCTGAAGATCTGCGACATCCCCGAGGCGCTGGGCGCGCTCGCGCCGAGGCCGCTCACGCTGATCAACGCCAAGGACCCGGCCTTCGACCGCACGGCCGAGCTCTACCGCCTGGCCGGCGCCTCCGACAATTTTATTCGGAAGTAAGAGCCGCTCCGGATTCTCCCCCCGGTTTTCGATTTTCGTCTTCAAGGCCAGAGATCGGTGCTGAGGTACTTGAGGCCGGAGTCGTTGACCAGGAAGACGACCCGGGCCGGCTCGCCCGCCGTCTGGGAGGCCTGCAGCAGCCGCATCGCCGCCGCCAGGTTCGCCCCCGAGGAGAAGCCGCCGAAAATGCCCTCCACCCGGCCCAGTTCCCGCGCCCAGCGGATCGCCTCCTCGTCCGTCACGATCAGCGTCCCGTCCAGGAGCCGGTCCTCCCAGAGCGGCGGCCTCAGCGAGTAGCCGCCTCCCTGGATCTTGTGATGGGCCCGGGTCACCGGCTTCCCCGAAAGCACCGGCGCCGTCCAGGGCTCGACCGCAAAGCAGCGGATCGCCGCGTCATGCCGCTTCAGCCCGCGCGAGACGCCGACGAAGGTCCCGCCCGACCCCACGAAATCGCAGAACGCGTTGATTTTCCCGCCGACATCCCCCCAGATCTCCTCCGCCGTCCCCTGTTCGTGCGCCCGGACGTTCGCGGCGTCGTTGAACTGATCGCAGCGGAAGGCGCCCAGTTCCTTCGTCACTTGCTCCGCCCGCTGCTTGACCAGATCGAGATCCGCGCCGGAGACCTGCCCGGCGGGCGACCCCGGTGCCTGCGGAACGAGTTCGACCTTCGCGCCCAGCCCTTCGATCATCCGCCGCCGCTCGACGGAATTCCCCGACGACATGACCGCGATGAACTTCAGTCCGCGCGCGGCGCAGACGATCGCGAGCCCCGTCCCGGTGTTCCCGCTCGTCACCTCGACCACCGTCTGACCCGGCTTCAGCCGTCCCTCGGCCAGCGCATCGTCGATCATCTGCCGCGCGATCCGGTCCTTCTTGCTCGCGCCCGGATTGAAGTATTCGATCTTCGCGTAGAGCGCGCCCCGCATCCCCTCCGTGAGGCGCGAGAGCTCGACGACGGGCGTCCGGCCGATCAGCGACGCGGCGTCCTTGTGGATCATGGCTAGAGCGTAACGGGGGAATTCGCTCGGTCAAGCAACAATGCGCCTGGCGGCGCTTTAGATAGGCATGAACAGAACGCCCGCCCTCCTGGCGCTTCTCTGCGGTTGCGCGACCTCGGAAGCGCCCCTTCCGATGGCGCCCGCGCCAGGCAAGACCGTGCGCATCGGCTCCGTGCAGCCCAAATCGCGCGTGCTCGACTGGCGGATCAAGGATCCCGCGGAGGTCCTCGCCAAGGTCGAGGTCTCTCTCGGCGAGCTCGAAGGCCTGGTCCACAAGGCCGGCGAGGCAGGCTGCGACGTCGTCGCCCTCCCCGAGGACACGCTCGGCCTGGGCGCCTGGGAGGAGGCCCATCACAACGAACTCGGCGACGTGCTCCCGCGCGCCGTTCCGCGCATGATCGAGCGGCTCGGCAAGGCCGCCGCCTCCCATCACATGTACCTCGTCTGCTGCAACGACACCTTCGAGGGCGGCGCCGTCCGCAACACCGCCTTCTTCGTCGGCCGCGACGGCAGGGAGATCGGCCGCTACCACAAGGTCAACATGCCCATCCACGAGCTCTACAAGAAGCGCGGCGAAGGCTTCCCCGTCTTCCCCACGCCGGACCTGGGAACCGTCGGCATGCTCATCTGCTACGACATGGTCTTCCCCGAGGCGGCCCGCTGCCTGGCGCTCGGCGGCGCCGACATCGTGTTCCATCCCACGCTGGGCGGCGCGGCGATGGGCGACGGCGACATCAGCCTCGCCGCCTTCCGCACCCGCGCGGTGGAGAACTTCGTCTACCTCGTCGTCTCGCAGCGCGGCGGCGGCACGATGATCATCAATCCGCAGGGCAAGATCATCGCCGAAGCCAGGGGCAAGGACGAGATCGCGATCGCCGACATCGATCCGGCCGGCGGCCGCTCGGGCGGCGACTCCATGAACCACCAGGAGGACATGCGCGCGCGGATCTTCCGCGAGCGCTCCCCCGAGGCCTTCTCGATGCTGACCCGCAGCGACCCGCCCGTCCTCAAGAAAGTCCCGGAGGTCACGACCGTGGACGAGGCGGTCCGGATCAGCCGCGGCGGCCGCACGCAGGGCGAGGCGAAGTTCAACGAGGCGGCGAAGCTGCAACGCGACGGGAAGAAGGACGAGGCGATCCGCGCCTACGAGGCGCTCTGTTCCGAGTACCCCCGAACCTGGATCGACCGCGTCTCGCAGGAGCGTCTGAAGGAACTCCGCAAGTAGCGAATCAGTTCCCTTCCCCCCTGCGCCCGCCGTACATTAGGGGGGAGCGGGAGGCCTCTTCTGGCTGGGGTTTCATGAAAGTCCACACGCTCGCGCTATCGCTGTTCCTCGCGTCGACGGCCCTCGCCCAAAACCTCTCTCCGGAAGAAGCCGTCAAGCGGATGAAGGTCGCCGACGGCTTCGAGGTCCGCCTCGTCGCCGCCGAACCCCTCATCCGGCAGCCGCTGACGATCAGCTTCGACGACCGGGGCCGCCTCTGGCTCATCCAGTACCTGCAGTACCCCAATCCCGCGGGGCTCAAGGCGGTCAAGGTCGATGAGTATCTCCGCACGACCTACGACCGGCTCCCCGAGCCGCCCCCGAAGGGGCCCAAAGGCGCGGACCGGATCACGATCCTCGAGGACAAGGACGGGGACGGCCGCTTCGAGTCGGCCAAGGACTTCGTCACCGGGTTGAACATCGCGAGCGGCATGTGCCTCGGCCACGGCGGCGTCTTCGTCGCCCAGCCGCCTTATCTGCTTTACTACGCCGACAAGAACGGCGACGACGTGCCGGATGGCGACCCCGAGGTGCTCCTCACGGGCTTCGGCATGGACGACACCCACTCGCTCGCCAACTCGCTCCAGTGGGGCCCCGACGGCTGGCTCTACGGGGCGGCCGGCAGCACCAGCACGTCCCGGATCCGCGGGATCGAGTTCCAGCAGGGCGTCTGGCGCTATCATCCCGTCACGAAGGAGTTCGAACTCTTCGCCGAAGGCGGCGGCAACACCTGGGGCCTCGACTTCGACCGCCACGGCAACACGATCGCGGGGACGAATTTCGGCGGCTCCGCGATGCTCCACCAGGTCCAGGGCGCCTATTACCTGAAGGGTTTCAGCAAGCACGGGCCGCTCCACAACCCGAACACCTACGGTTACTTCGAGCATGTGCCCTACACGGGGTTCAAGAGCGGCCACGTCACGATCGGCGGGACGATCTACCAGGGCGGCGCCTTCCCCGCCTCCTTCAACGACCAGTACATCGCCGCCAACATCCTCTCGAACGACATCTACTGGCACGTCGTCGAGAAGAAGGGGTCGAGCTTCGTCAACCGCTTCGGCGGCGACCTCCTGCTCTCGAACGACAAGTGGTTCCGGCCGGTCGACACGCTCATCGGCCCCGACGGCGCGCTCTACATCGTCGACTGGTACGACGCGCGCGCCAACCACGTCGATCCGCGCGACAACTGGGACAAGACCAACGGCCGCATCTACCGGATCTCCCACAAGGATGCGCCCGCGTTCGCCCGGCCCTTCCTGCCCAAGCTGTCGAGCGTGGAGCTCGTCGACGTCCTGAAGCATCCGAACGTCTGGTATCGCGCCGAGGCGCGCCGGATCCTCACCGAGCGGAAGGACGCCGCGGCGATCCCCGCGCTCAAGAAGGCTCTCGCGGAAGCCACGAACGCCGAAGCGCTTTGGGCGCTGAACGGGTGCGGCGGTTTCGACGAGACGCTCGCCCTCGACCTGCTCAAGCATCCCAACGAGGATGTGCGCGCCTGGGCGATCCGTCTGCAGGGCGACACCCGGAAGGTCGGATCGGCCTTCCGCGACGCCCTGGTCGCTCTGGCGAAGACTGAACCCAGCCCGCTCGTGCGCAATACGATGGCCTGCACCGCCAAGCGCCTGCCCGCGAGCGACGGACTGCCGGTCGTCGCCGAACTGCTCAAGCGGTCCGAGGATCTCAACGACCCGCAGATCCCGATGCTGCTCTGGTGGGCCATCGAGAGCAAAGCCGTCTCCGACCGCGATCTCGTGCTCCGGATGCTCGACTGGAACGCGCCCCTCACGAAGAGGTTCATCGTCGAACGCGTCGCGCGGCGCTTCATGGTCGAGGGCGACTACGCGGCCTGCGTCTCGCTGCTGGACGCCTCCGGGACCCGCGAGAATCTCGAGCTCGTCCTCCAGGGCTGGGACAAGGCCCTCGAGGGGCGCAAGCTGGAGCGGATGCCCGGGAGCTTGGAGGGCCGGCTGCGGGAAATCGTCGAGACCGACTCCGGCAGCGTCCTCAGGCTGTCCATCGCCATCCGCCTCGGCAGCAGCGAGGCCTACGCCGAGGCGATCCGCAGGCTCTCCGGCGGCAAGGCGAAAGAAGCCGACGCCGTCGCGCTCCTCGGGCTCTTCGGACAGATCGGCAAGGCCGATTGCGTGCCGATGCTGCTGCCCTTCCTCCGTTCGCCGGGCGCGGCCCTGCGGAGCGCCGCGCTGGGCGCCCTCCAGGCCTTCCAGGATCCCGCCATCGCCCCGGCGATCCTTCAGGCCTGGCCGGAACTCTCCGGCGCGATGCGCCCGCGGGCGCTGTCGCTTCTTACGTCGCGTCCGGCGTCCGCGATGGCCCTGCTCCAGTCCGTCGCGGCCGGCGCGATCAAGCCCGCCGACGTCCCGCTGACCGACCTCCAGCGCATCGCCGCGTTCAACGACGAGAAGCTCAATACCCTGCTCCAGAAGCACTGGGGCAAGGTCGGCGCCGCGACGCCCGGCTAGAAGCGGGCCCAGATCGCGTCGATCCGCAACATCCTGAGCAAGGGCAAGGGCGAAGGCGACCGGCTGCGCGGGAAGGCGATCTTCACGAAGAGCTGCGCGGTCTGCCACCAGCTGTGGGACGAGGGCAACAAGATCGGCCCCGAGCTGACGAGCGCCGACCGGAAGAACACCGACCTGATGGCGCTCAGCATCATCGACCCGAGCGCGATGATCCGGCCCGAGTACGCGGCCCACCAGCTTCTCACCAAGAGCGGCCAGGTCCTCACGGGGCTGCTCGTCGAGCAATCCGATGCCGCCGTGACCGTGCTTGACGCGAACAACGTCCGCACGGTCATCGGCCGCGACAAGATCGAGATCCTCAAGCCGGCGGCGCTCTCGCTGATGCCGGAGAAACTGCTGGATCCCCTCAGCGATCCCCAGATCCTGGACTTCTTCGCCTATCTGCAGGGAGACGGCCCCGTCGCCGGTGCGACGCCCGGCAAGTCGGCGCCGCTCAAGGTCTGCCTCGTCTCGGGCTCCCTGGAGTACGACTCGGACCTCACGCTCGCCGCGCTCCAGGAACATCTGGAAAAGAACTTCAACGTGCAGTGCAGCCGCGCGTTCCGGAAGACGGACGAGGAGGTCCCCGGGCTCGAGAATCTCGACACGGCCGACGTCATGGTGCTCTTCACGCGGCGCCTTAAGATCACGGGCGAGGCGCTGGAGCGGGTGAAGCGCTACTGCGAGGCCGGAAAGCCGATCGTCGGGATCCGGACGGCGAGCCATGCGTTCCAGACCTGGCTCGACCTCGACAAGGAGGTCCTGGGCGGCAGCTACACGAACCACTACGGCAAAGGCCCGGATTGCGCCGTCACGCTCACCGAGAAGGCGAAGAATCACCCGATCTTCGACGGCGTGGGCTCGCTGAACTCGAAGTCCAGCCTCTACAAGAACGAGTCGAACGCCGCGGACACCGAGACGCTCCTCATCGGCACGGCCGGCGGCAAGACGGAGCCGGTTGCCTGGACCCGCGTCCACAAGGGCGGCCGGATCTTCTACACGTCGCTGGGCGACCAGGACGACTTCAAGAATCCCGCCTACGTGCGGATGATCTCCAACGCGGTCTTCTGGACTGCCGCGAAGCGGTCGGCCGACACGCTGGCGGGCACCTCGCCGCTCGAGAAGCAGGGCGATCTCGCCGCCGAGATGGTGGCGGGCATCGACCGCTCCCTCCTCCGCGAGATCGACGCCTCGGTCGCCAAGCGTGCGTCATTGTGGAAGCGCGACACAGCCTCCAAGGAAGCCTACGAGAAATCGATTGCGCCCAACCGCGAACACCTCCGGAAGATCCTCGGACTTGTCGACGAACGGACCCCGGACGGCGTCCCCGAGTTCCCGGTCCAGGCGACGCAGAAAGGGCTCGGCGCCGCGGTTGCGACCTCGGGGGCCTTCCAGGCCCGGACGATCCGCTGGCCCGTGCTGCGGGGCGTCGAAGCCGAAGGCCTGCTGCTGCTCCCCAAGGCCGTGGACAGTCCGCTGGCCATCGTCTTCCCCGACGCCGACCAGACGCCCGAGATGGTCGCCGGCATCGCCCCCGGCCTTCCCGAGGAGCAGCAGATCGCCCGGCGTCTCGCAGAACACGGCTGCTACGTCGTCGTGCTCTCGCTGATCGACCGGAGCGACGCCTGCTCCGTCTCGCAGGTCGGCAAGGCCACCAACCAGCCTCACCGCGAGTTCGTCTACCGCCCCGCCTTCGAAATGGGCCGCACGCTCATCGGCTACGAGATCCAGAAGGCGCTCGCCTTCATCGACTTCCTCGACCGGAACGGCCGGACCCCCTCGCACCAGATCGGCGTCTTCGGCGTCGGCGAAGGGGGCCTCCTCGCCCTCTACGCGGGCGCGGTGGATCCTCGCATCGACGTGACCTGGGTCGGCGGCTACTTCGAGTCCCGCCAGAAAGCCTGGCAGGAGCCGATCTACCGCAACGTGTTCGGCCTGCTCCGGGAATTCGGCGACGCGGAGATCGCGAGCCTCATCGCGCCTCGCGCGCTGATCACGGCGGCGGGCCCGGCGATCGAGATCAAAGGCCCTCCCGCCCCGCGCCCGGGCCGCGGCGGCGCGGCCCCGGGAGTCTGGACGACGCCGGCCCTGGCGGAGTCGCAGAAGGAGTTCGCGCGCTTCATGGAGCTGGTCAAGGGCCTCCCCGCCCCCAAGATCCCCGACCTTCTCGATGTCGACAAGCTCAAGAACCCCCTCTCCCCCGTGAAGAAGGAATCCGAGGGGGTCGACGTTCAGAAGCGCCTCAAGCGGCAGTTCGAGCAGCTCGTCGAGGACACCCAGGTCCTCCTGCGCCGCAGCGAACGCGTTCGCGAGGATTACTTCTGGAGGAAGACCGACCGGAAGTCGCTGGCCGGCTTCGAGAAGTCCACCGAGCCCCTGCGGACCCAGTTCTACGACGAGGTCATCGGGAAGTTCGACACGGCGATGCTGCCGCCCAATCCGCGGAGCCGCCTGGTCTATGACGAGCCCAAGTACCGCGGCTACGAGGTCATGCTCGACGTCTTCCCGGACGTCTACGCCTATGGCATCCTCCTGCTCCCGAAGGACCTGAAGGACGGCGAGCGGCGGCCCGTGGTCGTCTGCCAGCACGGCCTCGAAGGGCGTCCGCAGGACGTCGCGGATCCGAAGAAGAACGTCCCGGCCTACGGCCAGTACGCCTGCCGGCTCGCGGAGCGCGGCTTCGTCGTCTTCGCGCCGCAGAACCCCTACATCGGCCAGGACAAGTTCCGCACCCTGCAACGCAAGGCCAACCTGCTCGGGAAGCACCTCTTCTCGTTCATCATCCCCCAGCACCAGGCGATCACCGACTGGCTGGCGGCCCAGCCCTTCGTCGATCCGGAGCGCATCGCCTTCTACGGCCTGAGCTACGGCGGCAAGACGGCGATGCGGGTCCCGGCCGTGGTGAAGCGCTACTGCCTCTCGATCTGCTCGGCGGACTTCAACGAGTGGATCTGGAAGAACGCGGCGGTCGACAGCCCCTACAGCTACGTCACGACCGGCGAGTACGAGATCTTCGAGTGGAACCTCGCCCACACGTTCAACTACGCCGAGATGGCGGCGCTGATCGCGCCCCGGCCTTTCATGGTCGAGCGCGGCCACGGCGACGGCGTCGCGCCCGACGAGCGCGTCGCCTACGAGTTCGCCAAGGTGAGGCGGCTCTACGACGAGCTCAAGATCGGCGACCGCACGGAGCTCGAGGTCTTCGACGGGCCGCACAAGATCAACGGCGTAGGCACCTTCAACTTCCTCCACCGGAACCTGAAATGGCCCAAGCCCGACTAGTTCTGGTCCTTCTCCTCGTCGGATGCTCGTCGACCGAGACGACGCCTCCGGGCCCCCTGCGCATGGCGATCTTCGCCTCCGACGTGACGCCCCCGATCGGCCATCCGCTGGTCGGCGGCTGGATCAAGCCCGTCAACGAGGTCCTTCAACCTCTCGTGCTGAAGGGCATCGTGCTCGACGACGGCAGGACCCGGGTCGTCATCGGCGTGATGGACTGGTGCGAGGTCGCGGGGACGGCCCACGATCTCTTCCGCAGCAAGATGGCCCAGGCCGCCGCTGTGCCCGTCCGCCAGGTCGCCGTGCAGACGACCCATACCCACAGCGGCCCCGTCGCCAACGCGCGCGCCGAGGAGCTCATCGCGGCGACGGAGAAGCCGCTCAAGCATCTCGATCTCGACTGGCTGGCGAAGGTCACCGACGATGCCGCCAAGGCCGTCGCGACCGCCGTCCACAACCTCCAGCCCTTCACGCATGTGGGGGTCGGCCAGGCCCGCGTCGAGCAGTTCGCGTCGTCGCGCCGCGTCATGGGCCCCGACGGCAAGATCAAGGTCCGCTACAGCGCGACCAAGGATCCCTTCCTGAAGGACGCGCCCGAGGGGAAGATCGATCCCTGGCTCAAGACGGTGACGCTCTACGACGGCGAGCAGCCTCTCGTGCG
>JACQFK010000044.1 GCA_016200125.1 Planctomycetota bacterium | reverse complement strand
GCGGGCTGATCTACCTGGCGGGCTGGGTTGCAAGCCTCGGAAGCCAGGAGATGTACCACACGGCCCAAGTCGAGGTTCAGGACGCGATCAATGCGACCTGCGTCCTCTTCTGGGTCGTCTTCGCGATCTTCTACTGCACGCACGTCCACCAGAGCGACGACGCGCGGGACGACGAGCGGCGGGCCCTCATCTCCGAGGCCTGGCTGGACGGCCGGCGCGCCCGGCTCCTGCGGCGCCGGTCGCGGCGGGAGCGTTCATGAACCACGCCGATCCCGGCCTGAAGAAGCGCTGGATCCGGGCGATACTGGGCTCCATGGCGGCGGGGCTGGTCATCGCAGGACTGACCGGTTCGGTCCCGGGGCTTCTGCGCGGCCCGGCGCGCTGGTGGGAGACTTTTCGCATCGGCATCAACACGGCCGCCGTCGTGTTCTGGATCGCCTTTGTCTACAGCTACTTCCTGCACGTCCGCAAGACCCCCGCCAACCTCGAGGCGGAGCGTCTGAACCGGCTCGCGGAGGAGATCTACCGGCGCGGAGGCCCTACTCCCCTGCAAGCGCCCGGGCGGCGGAGATGATCCGCTCTTCGATGCCGGGCGCGAAGGGCACCGGCCAGCCGTAGTACATCATCGAGCCGCCGGCGATCGCGCGGCCGTTGGCGGGATCCCAGCCGGGCTCGTAGCCGCTCTCGGCCAGCACCTTCTCCGACGGGATGTAGCAGGGCACCTCGTTCGCGTAGCCGTCGACCCAGGTCCGGTCGGCCCCCAGCTCCTTCTTGAGCCGCAGCGCGTACTCCACGCAGGTCTCGCCGCCGAGCGCCACCAGCGTCTGGTTGCCGAAATGCCAGGCCTGGACCGGATACGGAACCGCCGTGGGCAGCCTGCCGGCGTCCATCAGCTTGAGCATCTCGCGGGAGTGGCGCTGACGGAACACGTTCTTGTCCGCGAGGAACTTCTCCAGGATCTCCCGGGTGGGCGGCTTGTCGAGCGCCAGCTCGATGGGCTTGAGCCGCGTACGGATCGGCCCCGACAGCGGGACGACGACGGGAGCGCCCGCCACCGCCGCGGCCATCGCCCGGCCGTGCTGGTCCGCGAGCTCGAACGTGCCGCGCGGGCTGGGATTCAGGTCCGCGCCGCAGCCGGTCGCGAAGAGCGCCGGCGCGCCGCCGCTCGCCTTCTCGATTTCGTCGCAGGCCACCCCGCTCCAGTCGCCGTGATACTGGTAGATGTTCCCGCCGAGCGTCGTGCAGTGGCAGGCGTAGGTGAAGATGGTCGCCAGCGGCTTGCCCTCCTCCGACTCCGCCCGGACGATCGTCACCTCGGGGTCGACGGTCCCTTCCGGGTTGTCCTTGATCGACCAGGTCCCGTTCTCGTTGTGGAAGCGCCGGTTCATGCCGAAGGTCGCGCAAGCCTTCGTGATCGTCAGCTTCGCGGGCTTGCGGGCGATGAGCGCCTTGCTGATCGCCTCCATCACCCGATCGTGGAGCCAGTCGGCGTACTCGAGGACATCTTTGCCCGTCGTGTCGTCGAGCCCGTGGAAGATCTCCATCGAGGGCCGCTGCGGGATCGCGGGGCCGCCGTGGGTGTGGCTGGCGACGAACATGACCGCGGTCTCGTCGAGGCCGAAGCGCGCGTTCGCGTCCTTGCGCATCGCGCGGCTCAGCTGGGGCGGGAACCCGAGAAGGTCGGCCGTGACGAGCACCGCCTGCTTCCCGGCCGAGTCCTGCAGCGCCAGCGCGCGCACCCAGAGATCGCTCTTCACGCCGTCCGCCTGCTTGTTCCGGTTGCCGTAGCCGGTCATCCAGCCGAACTTCTCGGGGGTGATCCTTACCTTCGACGCGCCCGCGCGGAGCGGCTCCGGCTTCAGCATCTCGTGGACGGTCGAGACGATCCGGTCCTCGAGCCCCAGCGCGAAGGGCGCGTTCCAGCCGCTTCCCGACATCTGGTAGGCGGCGACGCACCGGCCCCAGGCGAGGCTCCAGCCCGATTCGTAGCCGTTCTCGCGCAGCACCCGCTCCGAGGGGATGTAGCACATCACCTCGTTCGCGTAGCCGACCGGCCAGACGTTGTCGGCGCCGAGTTCCTTCTTGAGCCGCAGGGCGTATTCGACGCAGGTCTCGCCCGCGAGGGCGACGATCGCGGGGCCCGACGCAAAGCGCCAGGTGACGATCGGATAGCTGATGGGCCCGCCCTTCAGCTTCCCCTGCTGGAGATCCAGCGCGAGCTTCTTCTCCGCGGGCTTGCCGGTCTCGGCCATCTTCGCGACGACGGCCTCGTCGAGCTTCTCCAGCGGCAGGTCGATGCGGCGCAGTTCGGCGCGGATCGGGGCGGCGACCGGCGTGAAGGCGCCGCGGTCGATCAGCGCCTGCAGCGACGCCGCCAGGGTCGCGCCGTTCTTCTCCGCGTCGCTGAGGGGGCCCTTGGGGCCGGGATCGATGTCCCCGCCGCAGCCGGTGACGAACATCACCTGCGTGCCGGGCATCTTCTCTTCGAGCAGGGAGCAGCAGATCGCCCAGTCGGGGTGGACCTTGTAGAAGCCGTCCTTGCCGTTGCGGATCGAGGTGCAGTGGCAGGCGTAGGTGAAGAACAGCGCCCTCAGCTTCCCGTCCGGGGCGCGCAGGGCCATCACGGGAAGGTCGGGATCGACCGTGCCCTGGGGATTGTCGCCGAAGCCCCAGGTGCCGTCGGGCTTCGCCACGCGGCGGTACATGCCGACCTCGCCGCGGCCGCGGGCCCACTCCAGACTCGCGGGCGACAGGTTCTTCAGCGCGTCGCCGATGGCGCCGAGGATCTTCTCGCGCAGTCCGTCGACGTAGGCGTCCCGTACTTTCACCTGCTCCGGGTAGTCCACGAGGGCGCGCTCGGAGATCACGGGGCCGCTGTGGGTGTGCGAGCCGACGAGCAGGAGCGCCGCCTCCCCGAGGCCGTAGCGCTTCAGCGCCTCGGCCTTGATCGCGCGGCTGATGACGGGGCCGAAGCCGATGATGTCCGCCGTGACAAGGACCTTGTTCTCCCCGCTGCCGTCGTCGATCGCCAGCGCCCGGGCCCAGAGATCGGCGGCGACGCCCTCCGACGGCTTGTTGCGCGACGCGTAGCCCGCCAGCATCACCGGTTCGGCCGGCGTGATCCTGACCTTCGCGGTGCCGGCGCGCAGGCCCGGCTCGACGGACTCGCTGCCGGAGCAGCCCAGGAGAAGAAGCAGCGCGAAGGTTTTTCTCATTTCTGCTGTCCCCGCTGGAGGAACTCGAGGAGGTCCGCGAAGTTCTGGGGCGTGACGTTGGCCTCGATGCCTTCCGGCATCAGCGACGCGGTGTAGGCCTTGATCTCGAGGATGTCGCGGCGGAGCACCACGGTCTCCTCCGCATTCGCGCGGCGTAGCGTAATGCTCGTGGGCGTTTCGGCCGCGATGATGCCGGAGACGGGATCCCGCGCGCCGGGAATCTTCACCAGGTAGACTTGGTACTGGGGCGCGACCGCGCGATTGGGATCCAGGATGTCCGTCAGGAGCGCCCTCTTGTCGCGGCCGACCACCGAGGAAAGACTCGCGCCGACTTCGAAGCCCTGGCCGTTGAGCCGGTGGCAGGTCGCGCAGCTCGTCATGTAGACCTTCTCGCCGGCGACGGGATCGGCTTTCAGCGCCGAGATCTTGGTGAACATCTCCTGAATCAGCTGCTCGCGGTCGTCGGACTTCGCGGCGAGCGCCTTCTTGACGCGTTCGCGCACGCCGCCCGACGGATGCTTGAGCAGCGCGTCCTTCTGGTGCGGTTCCAGCTCGACGACGCGGATCTCGCCCTTCTCCAGCCGGTCGACGATGCGCTCCATCGTGGCGGGCTTGGCCAGGCAGGCCGCCAGCACTTCGCGCCGCACGGGGGCGGTGTAGCGGAGCCAGCCGTCCAGCAGCTTCGCCGCGGCGTCGGTCCCGAGCGCGCGCACGGCGGCCACCTGGACCTGCGGCGGCTCCTTCGGC
>JACQFK010000467.1 GCA_016200125.1 Planctomycetota bacterium | reverse complement strand
GTGTTCTTCGAGCTCAGCTCGATCGTCTCCTGGAGCACCTTCCGCACGCCCTCGGGCAGCTCGTCGAGCCGGCCGATCGACGTGAAGCGGATGTTGTTCTCCATGATCTCCTTGCGCTCCTGGACGAGGTACTGCTCCAGGAGCTTCATCAGGAAATCGATCTCGCGGAGGGGCCGCTTCCAGTTCTCGGCGCTGAAGGCGTAGAGGGTGAGGCGGCCGACCCCGAGGCGGGAGCATTCGCGGGTGATCTCGCGGACGGTCTCGGCGCCCGACTCGTGCCCAAGGATCCGCTGCAGACCCTGCTCCTTCGCCCAGCGGCCGTTGCCGTCCATGATGATGGCGATGTGGGTCGGGATCTTCAGGGTCGCGGCGGTGGTCGTCATTCAGGGCTTACTTCCGATGAATCGTTTTCTCCCGGTCTTTGCCGACCGAAACCATCGTCACTTTGACCTTAAGGTAGCGTTCGAGGAAATTCAAATAGATTTTCGCCGCCTGGGGCAGATCCGCCGCGGCCGGCCGGTGGTGGCGCCGTACTCGCTGCCCACCTCGCGCAGCTTCTCGCCGAGCGCGTCGACGAGCTCCGTCGGAAAAGGCCCCTCGCCCACCCGCGTGCAGTAGGCCTTGGCGACGCCCAGGATCTTGCCGATCTTCTTGGGCGGCACGCCCGTGCCCGAGGAGATTCCGCAGGCGTCCGAGTTCGAGGACGTCACGTAGGGATAGGTGCCGAAGTCGATGTCGAGCAGGCTCCCCTGCGCGCCCTCGAAGAGCACGCGCCGGCCCTTGTCGATCGCCGCGTTCACGAGCTCCACGGCGTCGGTGATGAAGGGCTTGAGCCGCTCTGCGTAGCCGCGGTATTCCTCGACGATGCGCTTGGGATCGAGCTGCTCGCCCGCATAGAGGGCCTGGAGGATCTTGTTCTTCTCCGCGGTGAAGGCGAACACGCGCTCCTTGAAGAACTCCTCGTTGTAGAGGTCGGCCACCCGGATGCCCTTGCGCGCCGCCTTGTCGGCGTAGCAGGGGCCGATCCCGCGCTGCGTGGTCCCGATCTTGCCCGTGCCCGACGCCGTCTCCGAATACTTGTCGAGGAACTTGTGGTAGGGCATCACGATGTGGGCGCGGTCGCTCAGGAAGAGCCGGCCGTCCACGTTGATCCCGCGGCGCTTGATCTCCGCCATCTCGTCGAGCAGCTGGATCAGGTCGACGACGACGCCGTTGGCGATCACGCAGACGCTCTTGTGGAGGATGCCCGAGGGGATCAGGTGGAGGACGTGCTTCTCGCCGTTCACGACGACCGTGTGGCCGGCGTTGCCGCCCCCCTGGAAGCGGACCACGAGGTCCGCCTTCTGCGAGAGGATGTCGACGATCTTCCCCTTCCCCTCGTCCCCCCACTGGACCCCGACGACGCAGCTGGACGTGTTGTTCTTGGGCATGGCGGGCTATTTTTTCGCCTCCATGTTCTTGAGAAACTGGTCGAAGAGGTAGCTCGCGTCATGCGGCCCCGGCGCCGCCTCCGGGTGGTACTGCACCGAGAACACCGGGAGCGACTTGTGGCGGAGCCCCTCCACCGCGCCGTCGTTCAGGTTGATGTGGGTCACCTCGCCGCCGGCCGCCTCGAGGGACTTCTGCTCCACGCAGAAGCCGTGGTTCTGGCTGGTGATCTCGACCTTCTTCGTGATCTCGTTGCGGATGGGATGGTTCGCCCCGTGGTGGCCGAACTTGAGCTTGTAGGTCTTCGCGCCGAGCGCGAGGCCCAGGATCTGGTGGCCCAGGCAGATGCCGAAGATGGGCTTCTCCTTCTTCAGGAGGTCCTTCACGGCCGCGATCGTGTAGGTGACCGCCTCGGGGTCGCCCGGACCGTTTGAAAGGCAGACGCCGTCGTACTTCTCGAGGTCCTTCGCCGCCGTCGCCGCGGGATAGACCGTGACGTCGCAGCCCAGGCGGACCAGCGAGCGGATGATGTTGAACTTCACGCCGCAATCGACGACGGCGACCTTGTACTTGAAGGCGGGCGTCCGGCCGTTCGGGCGGTCGTGGGAGACGAACTCCTTCCAGTGGCGCGGCTTGTCCGAGGTGACGAACTTCACGAGGTCCAGGCCGCTCATCTTGGGGATCGCCTTCGCCTTGGCGGCCAGCTTGGCGTCGTCCAGCTCGACCGTGGAGAGGACGCCGTTCATCGAGCCCGTCAGCCGCAGCTTCCGGGTCAGCGCGCGGGTGTCGATGTCGTCGATCGCGACGATTCCGTGCTTCGCGAAGTACTGGTCGAGCCCGTCGCTGGCTCGGAAGTTGCTCACCACGCGCGAGAACTCCCGGGCCACGAAGCCCTCGACCCAGACCTTGCCCGACTCCCAGTCCTCGTCGTTCACCCCGGTGTTGCCGATGTGCGGGTAGGTCATCGTGACGATCTGCCCCTTGTAGGAGGGATCGGTCAGGACCTCCTGGTAGCCCGACATCGCGGTGTTGAAGACGACCTCGCCGGACCTCTCCCCGTCCGCGCCGAAGGAGCGGCCCGTGAAGACCGTGCCGTCCTCGAGCGCCAGCTTCGCTGCCTTCATTTATCCTGCTCTCCCTCGATCAGCTTCCCGTTCTTGTCCACCGGCCCCACGATGACCGTCGTGAGATGCTCCAGGTCGATGTACTTCCGGGCCACGCGCAGGACCTCCTGGGGCGTGACCGCTCCCACCGCGCGGTGATACTTCTCCGCGTAGTCGAACCCGAGGCCGTAGCGCTTCACGGCCAGCAGGTAGTCGGCGATCTCCTCGTCGGTCTCCCAGGACGAGACGAAGGAGCTGAGGAGATAGGACTTCGCGTCCTTCACCTCCTCCGCCGTGGGGCCGTCCTTCAGGAACTGCGAGAGCTCCTTCATCACCGCCTGGAGCCCCTTGTCCTTGTCCTTCGCCTCGACGCCGAGGACCACCTGGAAGGCGCCGGCCGCCTGGCCCGATCCGGCGGTGATCGAGCCGTTCACGTCGTAGGCGAGCCCCTGCGCGTCCCGCACGTTTCTCGCGAGCCGGTTCGTGAAGCCGGGGCTCGTCGTCAGGATCGTCTCCATCACCCGCAGCGCGAAGTAGTCGGGATTCGTCCGCTCGATGCCCACGTGGCCCAGGTGGATGCGGACCTGCTGGGCCTTGTAGGTCTCGAACACGGGCCGCGCCTCCGTCTGGCGCTGCGCGCGGGGGATCGCGGGCGCCGTCCAGGTCCCCTCGGGCTTCCAGGACTCGAAGCGCGTGCGCAGTTCCTTGAGCGCGGCCACGGGATCGATGTCGCCCACCGCGACCACGATCGTGTTCTCCGGCCGGAACAGGCGCCGGTAGTGGGCCTTCACGTCGGCGAGCGTCAGGGCCTTCACCGAGTCCAGGTACCCGATCGCGGGACGGTGATAGGGGTGGCCCTTGAAGGCCGTCTCGTAGAACAGGCGCCGCGCCACGCGCGTCGGATCCTGGTCCATCGACTCGATCTCGGCGATCTGGTCCTCCCGCAGCTTGTCGAAGCGCGCGACCGGGAACGAGGGGTAGCGGATCACGTCCCGCACCAGGTTGTAGGCCACCGGGGCGTGCTCGGAGAGGACCTTCACGGTCACGCCGTTGGTGCTCGTCCCGTACTGGCCGCCCACGAACTCGATCTGGTCGGCGATCTCCTCGGCGTTCAGCTTGCGGCCCTGGTCGTCCAGGACCCCCTCGTCGAGCAGCGAGCCCACGAGCTCGGCGAGCCCGGCCTTGTCCTCCGCCTCGAAGAGCTGTCCGGCGTTGACGAGCGCCTGCACGGAAAGCACCGGCACGTCGGAGCGGCGCTTCGCCATCAGAAGGACGCCGTTGGGCAGGGTCTCCTCGAGCACCTCGCCCAGGGAGGGCGCCTGCACGGCCTGGAGGGCCGGGACGAAGCCCGCCGGCCGGCGCTTCGGCGGCCCGCGCTTCTCGAGGTGCGGGCCGGCCGACCGCTTGGGCTTCGCCAGCCCGATCGCCACCGTCCGGTTCTGCGCCTGGAAGGTCTTCTTGCAGACCGCCATGATCTGCTCGGGCGTGATGGCGTCGATGCGGTCCATGTAGCTGCGGATATAGTCGGGCTGACCCAGCGCCTCGAAGTAGCCCATCTTCGACGTCATCTCGTTCTGCGACTCGAGGTCGAAGGCGAACTTGGCGCGCAGGAGGTTCTTCGCCCGGCGCAGCTCGCGCTCGTTGACGGGCTTGGAGGCCATCGCCTCGAGCTCCTCGATCGCCGCCTTCCGCGCCTTCTCGGGATTGCCGTCGAGCGCGACCTCGACCTGCACGTAGAAGACGCCTTCGAAGCGCCGCGAGTAGTTGAAGACCTCGACGTTGCCCTCCCCCGCGAGCTCCAGCTCGTGGACGAGCTTGGTCTTGAGCCGCGAGTTCCGGCCCTCGCCCAGGATCGTCGCGGCGAGGTCGAGCGTCAGGTCGGCGTCCGATCCCGCCTTGTCGGTCCGGAAGGCCATGATGAAGCGGTCGGAAGGCAGGGTGGTCTTGACCTCGACCTTGCGCTCCTCCGTCTGGGCCGGCTCCATCCAGTGGGCCTCGTCCGCGTCCTTGCCGCGCGGGAGCGGGCCGAAGAACTTCTCCACGCGGCGGAAGACGTCCTCCTTCTTCACGTCGCCCACGATGACGAGCGACGCGTTGTTCGGCTTGTAGTAGGCCTTGTAGTACTCCATCATCCGGTCGCGGCTGAGCTTCTCGACGTCCTCGCGCCAGCCGAGGACCGGGTGGCGGTAGCGGCTCTGCGTGTAGATGGTCTTCTCGAGGGTCCGCTCCAGCTCGCCCCAGGGGCCGTCCAGCCAGATGTTCATCTCCTGAAGCACGGGCCCGCGCTCCAGCTCGAACTCGGCCGGGTCGAGGGTGCTGTTGCCGCAGGTGTCGGCCAGGATGTCCAGCACGTCGTCGAGCCGGCTGGAGTGGACGTGGAACCAGTAGCCGGTCATGTCGTGGGTGGTGTAGGCGTTGTTCTCGCCGCCGCAGCGGTAGGTCACGAGGTCGATGTCGCCCCGCGGGTACTTGGCGCGGCCCTTGAAGACCATGTGCTCGAAGTAGTGGGAGACGCCGGTCAGGCCCTCGGGCTCGTTGACCGATCCGACGCGGTAGGCCAGCGTCGCCGTCAGCGTGGGCAGGCGATGG
>JACQFK010000008.1 GCA_016200125.1 Planctomycetota bacterium | reverse complement strand
GCCGTCTGCGTGGCGCTGGCGCTCGTATCCGCGCTGGGCATCGGGCCGCTCGGACTTCTCGAGCTGCTCTTCCTGCTCGCGGCCTGGGTGATCGTCCCGCTCGGCCTGGGGTTCATTCCGGACTCGGCGCCCCTCCGGCTCGCCCGGAAGATCCAGCCGGCGGCGGCGATTCTGACCACGGTCTCGTTCTTCCTGCCAAAGGGGATCGCCGCGGCCGCACTCACGGCGCCCTGGGTCGTCCTGAACGGCCTGGTGGCGCTGGGCGGGCTGCTGGCCCTCAAGGAATCCTTCCGCGGCGGCATCCCGTCGCTGCTCCTCCTGGCGGCCATGATTTTCCCGCCCGTCGGAGGCGTCCACCTGGTCTCCTCGCGCCTGGGCTATGCGCTCTCGGGATTTCCGGAGCCGATCATCATCCTGACCGCGGTCCACTTCCACTACACCGCCTTCGCGGCGCCGATCCTCTCCGCGCTGACCAGCCGGACGCTGTCGGGTCCCCTGCGGCAGCTCGCGATGGCGGGCGGACTCGGACTCGTGGGCGGCACGCCGCTCCTGGCGGCCGGCTTCCTCTTCTCGCCAAGGCTGAAAGTCGTCGCCGTGGGGATCCTGGTGGTCAGCATCCTCTCGGCGGCCGCGGCCCAGATCGCCGCGCTCCCGAAGCTCGAAGGACGCGGCGCCCGTCTCCTTCTGCTCGTGTCCTCGCTCGCCGTCATGGCCGGCATGGCGCTCGCCGCGGCCTTCGAGCACGGCGTCTATACCGGCCGCACCTGGCTCTCCATCCCGGAGATGGCCTGGTCGCACGGGCTGCTGAACGGCCTCGGCTTCTCCCTCTGCGGCCTGCTCGCGTATACTTACTCTCATGAACGACCTCGAAATCTCGGATGAGATCCTGGCGTTCGATCCGGACACCCTCCAGCGCCTCCCGGTCCGGAAGAGCGACGTCGTCGACAAGTTCGCCGCCCAGTCCAACCGCCGCGCGATCCGCATCGTGCGGGCGATGGCGGACCGCGACGGCATCCTCGATCCCGATGCGGTCGACCGCCGCCTCGTCCGGGTCCACTGCGAGATGCAGCGGATCTCCGAGGGGTTCCAGCACGGGCAGCGGGTCGCGGAGGTCCTCCGTCCGCTGCTCGAGGCGCTCCGCTCGACCGGCGTGCCGCGCCCGATCCGGATCGTCGACGTCGGCTGCGGCACCGGGTTCGTGCTGCGCTGGCTGGCCGCCCGCGGCGATCTCGGCGCCGATGTCGAGCTCGTCGGGGCCGATTACCATCCGGCCCTTGTCGGCGAGGCCATGCGCCTGGCGGCGCTGGAGAATCTGAAGGTCACTTTCCGCGTCGCCAACGCGTTCCGCCTCGATCCCCCCGGATCGGTCTTCCTCAGCACCGGCGTGATCCACCATTTCCGGGGCCCCGCGCTCGCGGGCTTCTTCCGCAGCCACGACCGGCCCGAGACGCGCGCCTTCGTCCATTTCGATTTCCTTCCCTCGTTCATGGCCCCCTTCGGATCCTGGCTCTTCCACGCCGTGCGGATGCGCGATCCGCTGGCGAAGCACGACGGCGTCGTCTCCGCGATCCGCGCCTACTCGGGCGCCGAGCTGGTCCGCGCCGCCGGGGAAGGCGCGGGAGGCTTCGTCCGCACGATGTACAGCACGCGGCTGGGGATCCTCCCCATTCCGCGCGCCTTCCATTCGCTGATCGGGCTGCGGCCCGAGGTCAAAGAGGCCTTCCTCCGGTCCCTCGGCTCCCGGAGTTCGCGCCTGGGGGCCTGGGAATGACGCTGCTGCTCGGGACCCTCTACGTCCTGGCCGTCGTCGACGCCACGGTGTCCGGCTACTCCGCGGCGGCCGGCCGGAGCGCGCTGATCCGCAAGGGGCCCCACTACCTCAAGTCGATGGCGCGCGGCTTCGTCCTGGGTCAGATCGCCGCGGCGCTCTCGCTCAGCCTGGTCCTCCTCGCGCTGCGGGCCGCGCCGGATCCCTCCGCCTTCCGGGCCGATCTCGCCCGCGTGTGGGTCCGGATGCTCCAGGTCTACCTCCCCTACGCGGGCCTGATCTTCAGCGCGCTCGCCTTCCGCCTGATCCCCTCGGTGGACATCCGCTGCCTGACCAGCACGCTGGTGTTCGGCCCTCTGGCCGGCATCCGCCCGCTCGTGGGTGTCGCGGGGCTGATCTGGGGGGTCCTCGCGGCGCCGCGCTTCGAGATCGTCGCGGGAGGGGCCGGGATCCTGGCGCTCTGGCTATCGCTCGAAGGAATCCTCGGCGCCTTCCAGCGCCCCAAGGAAGCGCTGTAATCCCGGAGGGCCGGGGGCTTATAGAGGTCGACATGGCGCGAATGCTCGGAGTCCTGCTGCTCCTGCTCCCGGTCCAGGAGGAGCTCCGGATCGACGCGGAGCTCCCCGGCGGGAACATCATCGTCGACAAGGTCGACGGCGACAGCGTCTCGCTCCACCAGGATCTTCGCGACACGAAGGGCGACTGGTTCTACTGGGCCTTCCGCGTCCGCGGCGCCCAGGGCCGGACGCTCACGTTCCGTTTCACGAAGGGCGACGTGGTGGGCGTGCTCGGGCCCGCGATGAGCCTCGACGGCGGCGAAACCTGGAGCTGGCTCGGGAAGGAGTCGGTGAAAGGCCCGTCCTTCCAGGCGGCCTTCCCCGCCGACGCAAGGGACGTCCGCTTCTGCGTCTCGATCCCCTACTTCGAGAAGGATCTCCGGAAGTTCCTCGCGCGCCACGAAAAGGAGGCGGGGCTCAGGGTGGAGACGCTCTGCGAGACGAAGAAGGGGCGGAAGGTCGAACGCCTGCGTCTGGGGAGCGGTCCGAACCGGATCCTCCTCACGGCGCGGCATCACGCCTGCGAGATGATCGCGAGCTACGTCCTCGAGGGGATTCTCGAGGAGGCGCTTTCCGATGCCTGGTACCGGGAGAAGGCCGAGATCATGGCGATCCCCTTCGTGGACAAGGACGGCGTCGAGGACGGCGACCAGGGGAAGAACCGGATCCCGCGCGACCACAACCGCGACTACAGCGGCGAGAGCCTCTACGCCTCCACGAAGGCGCTGCGCGAGTTCGCGCCGAAGTGGTCGGAGGGCGGGCTCCGCTTCGCGCTCGACCTCCACTGTCCCACGCTCCGGGGCGCCCACAATGAGACGATCTACTTCGTGGGCTCGGAGAACCCGGACAACTGGAAGAAGATCGAGAAGCTGGCCGGGATCCTCGAGTCGATCCAGTCCGGCCCCCTGCTCTACCGCGCCGCGGACAACGTCCCCTTCGGGACCGCCTGGAACACGGCCACCAATTTCACACAGGGGATGAGCTTCGCCCGCTGGGCCCAGGAGCTGCCGGGGAATCCCGCGGCGACGACGATCGAAGTCTCCTACGCCCACGCCAACGGCCGGATCGTCAGCGCCGACAGCGCCCGCGCGCTGGGCCGTGATCTGGCGCGCTCGCTCCGCAAGTTCCTCGAGTAGAAGTCACAAAACAAACTGGTTGTTTTGTGACAGGCCAGGGTCAGGAGATGCCGTACTCGTTGAGCTTGTTGTGGAGGGTGCGGCGGGAGATGCCGAGCGCCTTGGCGGCGTGGGTGCGGTTGCCCCCGGAGGCCTTGAGCGCGCCTTCGATCGCCGCCTTCTCGGCACCCGCCACCGAGGCGCCGAGCGCCACCGGCCCCGAGGCGGGCGCGTCCGTGAGCCGCGGCGCGAGGCAGGGCCGCACGTCCTGCTCGAGGATGAGACCCGACTGGTTCAGCACCACGAGACGCTCGACCACGTTCTGCAGCTCGCGGACGTTCCCCGGCCATCCGTGGGAGGCGAGCGCGTCGATCGCCTTGGCGTCGAGCTTCACGCTCGCCTTGCCGTGCTCCTGGCGGAACTTCTTCAGGAAGTGGTCGGCGAGCAGCGGGATGTCCGTCGGCCGCTCGCGCAGGGCGGGCATCCGGACGGGCACGACGTTGATCCGGTAGAAGAGGTCCTCCCGGAATTTTCCCTCTCTCACCAGGGCCTCAAGGTCGCGGTGGGTCGCCGCCAGCACGCGCACGTCGGAGCGCAGCGTCTGGGTCCCGCCGAGGCGCTCGAACTGGCGGTCCTGCAGCACGCGGAGGAGCTTCACCTGCGTCGCGGGCGTGAGCTCTCCGATCTCGTCCAGGAAGATCGTCCCCCCCTCGGCCAGCTCGAAGCGGCCGGGCTTGGTGGCCGCGGCGCCCGTAAAGGCCCCCTTCTCGTAGCCGAAGAGCTCGCTCTCGATCAGCGTCTCGGGCAGCGACGCGCAGATGACCTTGATGAAAGGCTTCCCCTTGCGCTTGGACTGGTCGTGGATCGCCCGGGCGACGAGCTCCTTGCCGGTGCCGGTCTCGCCGCGGATCAGGACCGTGGAGCTCGTGGGCGCGATGCGCGCCACCATCGCGTAGACGTCCTTCATCGGCGCCGACTGGCCCACCATCTCGCCGGGCGTCTCCGAGACCTCGCCGCCGGCCTGGACCCGGTCGAGCGCGCGGCGGACCTCGAAGACGATCTCGTCGCGGTCGAAGGGCTTCCGCACGTAGCCCGCCGCCCCCATCTCCCAGGCGCGCTGGCCGATCTCGGCGGTGCCGTGGGCGGTCATCAGGATGACCTGCAGCGAGCGGTCGATGTTGAGCGCGTGCTCGAGAAGCTGGAGGCCGTCCATGCCGGTCATCTTGAGGTCGGTGACGATGACGCCGATGTCGTCGGTGTGGAGGACCTTGAGCGCCGCCTCGCCGCTGGAGGCCGTCGCGCAGGGGATCTTCTCCTGGGCGAGGAAGCCGGAGAGCACCTTGACCATGGAGGGCTCGTCGTCGACGACCAGCACCTTGGGCATTCCGATGATTATAGGATCGGGAGCGGCAGGAGGAACGTAAACCTGCATCCGTGCGGTTCGAGGTTCTCGACGGAGATGTCGCCGCCGTGGGCCTCGAGGACGCGCAGAGCGATCGCCAGGCCCAGCCCGGTGCCCTTCGCCTTCGTCGTGTAGAAGGGCTGGAAGATCCGCTCGGCGTCGCCGCGGGCGATCCCGGGGCCGCTGTCCTCGATCTCGATCGCGGCCCAGCTCCGGAGCGCGCTGGCCACGCCGCTCGTCCGGACCCGCAGCGTCCCGCCCTCGGGCATCACCTCGGCGGCGTTGCGGACCACGTTCGTCACCGCCATCGTCAGCAGCGCCGGATCGGCGCGGACCATGGGCAGCTCCGGGTCGAAGGAGGTCTCGACCTTGATCGACGGCGGGAGCGACGCGGCGTGGAGGCGCAGCAGGTCGCGCAGGAAGCCGTCGAGGGCGATGTCCTGTCGCCGCGGATCGATCGGGCGGGCGTAGGTGAGGAAGGACTCGACGACGCCGTTGAGGCGGTCGACCTCGCCGACGAGCAGCTTGAGGTACTCCTTGGCGTCCTCCTTCCCGGGGGTCCCCTCCAGGTCCTTCTGGACGAACTGCGCGGCGCCCTTGATGGAGGCGAGGGGGTTGCGGATCTCGTGGGCGACGCCGGCGGCCATGGTGCCGATGAGCGCGAGGCGCTCGCGGCGCTGGGCCTGCTCGTAGAGGCGGATGAAGACGGTGCGGTAGAGGGCGAGGAGGGTCGTGAGGGCGACGGCGCCGAACAGGAAGGCGGGCCGCGTCCGCTCCTGGAGCCGCCAGGAGAGGAGGGCCACGACGACGATCGCCGATCCGGCCAGGAGCAGGACGAAGGAGAGCGAGCGGACCGGCGCCTGCTTCTCCAGCAGGCGGTGGCGGAGGATCGCGACGGCCAGGACCAGCGTGCAGAGGACGCTGCCCACGTGGCCCAGGGGCTCCACCCAGGGGACGAAGCGGTGGACGAGCTCCGTGAAGCCCATGACGATGGCGACGGCGATGCCCAGCGCCACGAAGTTGGCGGCGTTGCGCTCGACGGCGGTCTGGACCTCGCGGCGGCGGAGGTAGACCAGGCGGAAGGAAAGCAGGAAGAAGGGGAAGAAGACGGCGAGGTAGATCGCGTTCCAGAGGCTGCCGTCGACGTAGGTCATCAGCGTCCGGGAGGCGAAGGCGCCCGCGGTGCTGAGCGTGAAGAAGCCGGCGGCGACGTAGACGAGGATCAGCCAGGTCCGCAGGGTCTGATCCCGGCCGGTGAAGACGAGGACGAAATGCCAGAGGAAGGCGGGGGCCATGGCGGACCCCACGAGGCGGATCGTGGACCAGTACTGGGCCTGGGGATAGCGCAGGAGGGCGCCCTGCCCGAAGTCCCAGAGGAAGAGGGTGACGCAGAGGAGGGCAATGGGGAGGGTCCCCCGGGCGCGGCGGGCGCGGAAGACGACGAGGTTGGCGAGGCAGAGGTTGCCGGCGCTCGCGACGAAGTAGAGAGTCTCCTTGAGACCGGACATTCCCGATAGTCTACCCCTTGACCTCCGGGACCGTCGAGGGTATCCTATTTATGAACATGTTCATATACTGTAACGCCGGGCCGCCGGGTCCGGTCCCATAAGTGAACGAGTTCATATATTAGGAGGCCGGAACATGACCGACGTTGGAACCTGGGGGGCGGTAATCGACGCCCTCCGCGCCCCCGAGGACTTCGCCCGCGCCTGGGACCGCTCGACCCGCGGCCAGCGGCCCTCGAGCTGGCTGCCCATCTTCGCCGTCTTCTTCCTCACCGCGGTGCTGG